>NZ_BAAAFI010000044.1:0-132319 GCF_039523455.1 Algoriphagus jejuensis
ACAGTCTGGCTGACGCCGACTTGAGTAACGAAATTTAAGAAAATCCTTATTTCTTCTTGATCTTAAACACAGAATCTCTGCGAGCGCTTTTTATCTCTCGCCAAGACGCGAGAGACGCAAAGGATTTTACGGTGGAAATGAAGCGGAGTGTCACTCCGCGAAACTGTCTATGTATTCAGTGTAATTTTATTTGAGAAAGCCAAATCCGCTGGTCTTCGTCATTTTCATTGAAGCTTTATGCTGATCCAGAAGCTGTTCCCATTTGATGTCCAAAGGAAATTTTGCGCAAGCGAGTGATTTCCCGTACTTTTGCAGGCCAAAACCAACGCATCCATGGACAAACCGGTGATCATTCTAGGCGCAAAAGGCATCGCCCATCCCGCCCTCGAAATCTTCAACAGCAACCAAGTCATCGTTTATGGCTTTCTGGATGAGGATCAGAGCCTTCATGGCACGGAGATCAATGAAGTCTCGGTTCTAGGAAGCACTGAAGACGAAGGTTTCCTGAAGTTGATCGGGAAGAAAACCGAAGCGTTTGTCGCAGTAGACGACGTCAAATACCGCAAGTTTCTCGTGGAGATGCTCCTTGAAGTTCGGAAGGTTCAGCCTGTGAACGCGATTCACGGACGCGCGTATGTTTCTACCGATGCTTTTATCGGCCATGGTAATTTTATCAATGCCAATGTGGCGATCGGCGCCGGTGCCAAAGTAGGAAGCCACTGTATCTTCCACACTGGTGCGGTAATAGATCATAAAGCAGAGATCGGAGATTTCGTGCAGATCGGTGCAGGATCGATTGTCAATGCGGAAGCGAAGATTGAAGAAGGCGCGTTTATCGGATCCGGAGTGACCATCGTCGGCGGAGTAACCATCGGCAAAGGCGCTAGAGTAGGCGCTGGTTCGGTGGTGATAGCGACCGTAGGAAAAAATGAAACAGTCTTCGGAAATCCGGCGGCGAAAATAAAATAGTATTTACGATTTTTGATTTACGAGCTACGACGTTCAACTTACAGTTTAAGCTTGTCGCGAGGGTAAATCTCAAATCTTAATTTTCAAATTTCAGATCCAAAAAACACCCTGCCGAAACAGGGCACAAGTTATGGAAAACACCAGCAAACCCTACAGCATCCTGCTGTACTACTGCTACGCCAAGATCGAAAACGCCGAGGCGTACCGAGAAGAACATCACCTCTTTTGCGTGGAAAACAACATCCGCGGTCGAATCATCATCTCGGACGAGGGCCTGAACGGCACGGTCTCCGGTCTGCATGAGGACTGCGAAAAATACATGGCCTACATCCATGCCGATCCCCGCTTTGCCATGACGGAATTTAAGATCGATCAGCACGAAAAGCATGCGTTTGCCAAGATCCACTGCCGCTACAAGCCGGAGATCGTACACTCTGCACTTCGCCATCTCGACCCCAATGTCAAGACCGGCAAGCACCTTGACCCTGAAGCTTTCAAAGCGCTCAAAGATCAGGAAGACGTCGTCATCCTCGATGTCCGCTCTAACTACGAGCATGAGTTAGGGCATTTCAAGAATGCACTGACGCTCGATATTGACAACTTCCGTGATTTTCCGGAGAAAGTTAAAGAGCTCGAGCATCTGAAAAACAAAAAGGTTCTAACTTATTGCACCGGCGGGATCAAGTGTGAGAAAGCGTCTGCATTCTTGTTGGAACAAGGTTTTGAAGACGTCTATCAGCTGCATGGCGGGATCATCAAGTATGGCATGGAAGCAGGAGGAGAAGACTTCGAAGGCAAATGCTACGTCTTTGACAACCGCATCGCCGTGGACGTGAACTCCGTCAATCCATCCGTCGTATCCAAGTGCCACGTCTGTGGTACCGACTGTGACCGCATGGTCAACTGCGCCAATCCTACCTGCAACGAGCACCTCCCTATCTGCGAAAAATGTGGTGTGGAGCTAGAAGGAACGTGCTCTGTCGAGTGCAAAGAAAATCCGGAAAAACGCCCTTACGACGGCACCGGCTATTACCAAAAAAACACCAACGGATACAATCCCTTCAAAGGGCTTCACCGCGCTCCAACCAAAGCACTAATTGAAAAGCTTCATGGATAACCGACACATTCCTGAGTCCGAACTGATTCTGAATTCCGACGGAAGTATCTATCATTTACACCTGAAGCCAGAGCATCTGGCTTCTTTTGTTTTTACCGTAGGAGATCCGGATCGTGTGGCCTTGGTTTCTCAGTACTTTGATCAGATCGATTTCAAGATCAAAAAGCGGGAATTCGTCACCCACACCGGTTGGAAAAACGGCAAGCGGCTCACAGTGATGAGTACGGGCATGAGCACGGACAATATTGAGATTCTCCTCACCGAACTTGATGCCTTGGTCAATATCGATCTGGAAAATCGTCGGGTGAAAACCGAAAAAACCCGCCTTCAAATCGTGCGCCTTGGAACTTCTGGCAGCTTACAAGAAGACGTTCACGCGGGCGAACTGCTGGTGTCAGCCATCGCAATAGGGCTGGATACGATGATGATGTTTTACCCTCATTTGAAAGGAAATCACGACATCGCAGATGCTGTCCAGAAGGAACTCGATCTGAGTTTTCTTCCCTATCAAGCCTATGCCGATCCTGAATTGCTGGCAAAAGTGGAAGGATATTTCATCAAAGGAGTGACGCTGACCTGCCCGGGTTTTTATGCGCCACAGGGAAGACACGTACTTTTGAAGCCACGTATGGAGCGCATGCTCGAAAGACTGGCTGAGCTGAATATCGAGGGTTGTCGCTTGACCAATTTTGAGATGGAAACATCTGCGTATTATGCTTTGGGGGAACTTTTGGGCCATCAAATGCTGAGCCTGAATGCGATTGTAGCCAACCGTCCGCTGAAGAAGTTTGACTCGGATGCCGAACGCACGGTCGATCGACTGATTCGGACAGCACTCGAAATGTTCGGGTATTGAGGGGGTAGTTTTCCCTACTTTTCAGAAATCTTGGCCCGCTCAGACCAAGATATTTCTATTCATAAGGCCTAGATTCCGACAAGAAAGAAATGCGGTTTTTCTAAACCCTAAGGTGTTCCGATCAGTTGTATAGGTAGTGTGTGGTCTGAAAAACATTGATTATTAGGCATTTGTGAGCTTTCGACTTTTTGGTGTTTTTCAGTCTTTTTATTAGGACCCAAAAACCTCAAGCCGATGATCAAGACCTGTTTTTTTCTTTGCTTTCTTTTATGGGCCGGAGTGATTCTGGCTCAAGAAGTATCGCTGAAAGGGCGGGTAAGCGATGCGTCCGAAACTGGCCCCTTGGAATTTGCCAATATTTCTCTGCTGAGTCCAGTTGACTCCGTGATGATATCCGGTGGAATGACCGACTTGAATGGACAATTCGAATTTGATGCGCCCCTGGGCCGGTACATTTTGAGGGTAGGTTTTATCGGGTACCAAAACTATTTTGAGACGATCACTCTTGATGGGAGATCGCCCGTTCAGCTGGGAAATATCAAGCTCCAAGCCGATACACAAAATCTCAATGAAGTCGTCGTCGAGGGAGTCCAGTCCATCTTTGAATCCGACGTGGATAAGCGAATCTACAATGTTGAAAACAACATCTTGGCCACCGGAGCGACGGCATCGGAGCTACTCGCCACCTTGCCTTCGATCCAAGTGGATGACGAAGGGGGGATCTCCATGCGGGGCAGTGGCAATATTCTGATCTATATCAATGGACGACCCTCTAACCTTTCAGGAGACGACATGGCTAGTATTCTTACACAATTTCCCGCCAGCAGCATCAAGGAAGTTGAGCTCATCACCAACCCCTCCTCGCGATACGATGCAGCCGGAGTGGGGGGGATCATCAATATTGTCCTGAAAAAGAATGAGGAAACCGGCTTCAACGGGCAAGTCAACGCCTCCGTTGGTACCCGAGATAAGTATCAGGCAGGCATCAACCTCAATTACGGTACTGAGAAGGCTAACTATTTTTTCTCCTACAACTGGCAAGACCGGCGAAGGATAGAGACCGGCAGCGGGACTCGTGTCACCAACCTTGAGGGATTTTCCCCGACGCTTGACCAAACACAAGATGGCTCAGAGAAAGAAAAAAAACACCTCGTCCGAACAGGCATAGACTGGACGCTGGGTGAGGGGCGGGTTTTTGGATTTTACTTTCAGGGCAATTTCGAAGACGAAAAGGAATATGAAGATATCGACCAGCAAAATCTGAGCGCATCCGGCTCGGTGGATTCTTCTTTCGTCAGGAGAAATGAAGAGGTGAGCAAAAGCAAAAACCTTGAGGGAGGACTCAACTATACCTGGGACATCGATTCCCTCGGTCAACGCCTCTATTCTTCACTTTCCTATGCCTACGATGATCGGGATCGGGACGAGCTCTATCGCCAACAGTTTTACAGTTCCTCGGGAGAGTTGGATCCTTCCAAGGGGCTGGTGCAGACCAACCAGCGTCCGAGTACCAGTAAGCTGGTGGTCGCCCAATTTGACTACGAAAAACCTCTGGGGGAAAATTCCAGCTTGGAGGCGGGGCTCAAGGGCACTTTCGCAGATTGGCTTTCGGGGCAAACCTTTGCCACAGGAGATGTGAATACGGACTTTGTCCCCATCGTGGTGGATAGTCTCAATGAAAGCTATGACTACTCTGAGGATGTCTATGCCGCTTATCTGACTTTCAAGCAAAAGAAAAACAAGTTTGGCTATCAGCTGGGTTTGCGGGCAGAAGCCACGCAGACACTCGGTACCACAGTCAAGGGACAGACGGAAATCCCCAACAATTACTTCAATCTGTTTCCCAGTGCGTATCTGACCTACACCCTTGGAGAGGAAAGTGAGTTTAGCCTCAACTATTCCCGAAGGATCTCCCGACCCAGGATATGGGATTTGGCTCCGATCTATCGGGTACGGGATCAATACAATGTCAGTATCGGCAACCCCTATCTCCAACCCGAGTATACGGACTCCTATGAGTTTGGCTATCGCAAAGGATGGACAAATTACCTTCTCCATGCCACGGTATACCATCGATACAGTACGGATGTGGAAACCCGAATCACCTATCTAAACGATAACAACGTGGCTGTACAAACCCGGCAGAATGCGGATACGCGGATGTCGGATGGGCTGGAAGTCATCAACCAAATTCAAGTTTGGCAAAATTTCGATGCTACGCTGACAGGAAACTTTTTTTACTCCCAGGTCAATGGAGAGAATATTGAGGAAGGGTTCAGCAATGAAAATTTCAGCTGGACGATCAGCCTCTTGGGAAATCTCTTGATCCCGAATTGGTTTAGCGTGCAGTTCCAGGGCAATTACCGTGGACCTATTGTATTGCCGCAGGGAGAAATCCTGCCACAGTGGTCTGTCAACCTCGGGATGCGCAGGGATGTGCTGGCAGGAAGAGGTTCTGTGAGTTTGAATATCAGTGATCTTTTCAATACAAGGAATTTTCGGATCAACACCTTTGATTCAAGGTTTGTGCAAAACCGAACCTTCCAGCGGGAGACTCGCATCGGCACGCTTTCCTTTACCTACCGCTTTGGCGGATACAAGGAAAAAACCGAAGGCAGGAGCAGTAGAGAGGGAGGAGATGACATGGGCGGAGACGATTTTTAGAGAGGAAAATCTGGTGATATAAAGCGCCTTTTTTATTTTTAATCATGAGCATTCTTACTGAGCAAATCATCGAATCCCTGAGGGATAAAGCTATCCCCGAGAAGGCGGAATTTTTCCCCCGATTTTTCAAATCCGGACCCGGGGAATACGGCGAGGGTGATCTGTTTTTGGGAGTGAAAGTGCCCGACCAGCGGAGGATTGCAAAGCAGTTTTATAAAGAAATCGGGTTGGATGAACTGTCTGAATTAATCCAAGACCCTTACCATGAGGTAAGGCTGACCGGCTTGATTGCGCTGGTTTATCGCTATCAAAAGTTGAAAGCAGAATTTGATCAAAAACAGCTGGTCGATTTTTACCTTAGCCACCTCGAATGGGTCAACAGTTGGGACTTGGTGGATACAACCAGCCACGCCATCCTCGGGCACTATTATCTTCACCGCGACAAACAGCTCTTTTATGACTTGGCAGGTTCTCACGATCTCTGGCGGCAACGAGTGGCTATGATCAGCAGCTTTTTTTGGATCAAAAAGGGCGAGTTTGCCGATGCCTTGGCTTTGGCCGAAATCCTAAAAGATCATCCACATGACCTGATGCACAAAGCCGTCGGTTGGATGCTGCGGGAGATTGGAAACCGGGATTTCGAGTTGGAAATGGACTTTTTGAAAAAGCACTATCAGACCATGCCACGCACTGCGCTGAGGTATGCCATCGAAAAATTCCCGGAAGAGCTACGCCAGGATTTCTTGAAGGGGAGGGTGTAGAGGTATCGTTTGATTTTTTTGTATTATTGATTTAGGTAATTAAGAAACAGTATTTTTTACTGAAAACATTTTTTTTAGAACCTATGGAAAATTACCTCTCAGGTATAATTGTTGACACGTGTTATCACATACACGTCGAACTTGGCCCCGGACTGTTTGAGTCAGTATATGAGGAGATTCTTTTTTATGAGTTGACCCAACAGGGATTGAATGTAAAACGTCAGCTTCCGATTCCGGTGATTTGGCGGGAAATCAAGATGGATCAAGGTTTTCGCGCAGACTTGGTTGTCGAAGATTCGGTGCTTATTGAAATCAAGTCGGTTGCGAGTGTTGAGCCTGTTCACAAAAAACAAGTATTAATTTACTTGAAACTGACTGGCCTAAAATTGGGTTTGCTGATCAATTTCAATGAAGCGCTTATCAAGAATGGAATTACGAGGATTGTCAATAATCTTTAGTAGTGGTTTCTCGCTGAGGCGTGAAGTATTGAGTTAGAAAACTCCTTTGTAAACCACTCCATCTTACTTGCCGCTACGAGAAAAAAGGTCTCGCAGATGCGGAAAGACGCAAAGAATAAAGCACAAGGCGCAGGTTAGCTTTTGCATGGTATTCTTTCAACCTGAAATCTCTGCGCCTTAGCGTCTTTGCGAGAGAAAAAACGTCCGCGCCTTCAGTCTTCTATCCCGTCCAGCTCGCTCAGCTCCAGCCAGATCAGCTCCAGTTGTTCCAGTTCGCCATCGATGGCCTGCAGGCGGTTGGACCAAGTCATCAGCTGGTTCATGTCCGACGTGCCGGCCACGATTTGTTCGTTGAGCTGCGCCTTTTCAGCTTCCAGCTTGGCGATGGTTTCGTTGGTTTTTTTGAACTCCTGCTTTTGCTTGTAGTTCGCCTTGACTTTCGGAGTGCTTGCCGGACTCGGGGTTTTGGCCCCTTCCTCCTCGGCTTTAGGCTGGGTAGTCTTGATACTAGCGTCTTGAGTCTTGCTACTTAAATCTTGGGTCTTGGGTCTAGCCTCTTGACTCTCTTTTTCCCATTCTCTGAAATCCGTATAGTTACCAGGGAAATCCCGAAGTGCTCCCTCACCCTCGAAGACGAACAAGTGCTCGACCAGTCTGTCCATGAAGTAGCGGTCGTGGGATACGATGATCAAACAACCCGGAAAAGTGTCCAAAAACTCCTCCAGGATGTTTAGCGTCATCAAATCCAGATCGTTTGTCGGTTCGTCAAGAATCAGGAAGTTAGGGTTCTTGATCAAAACCATCAGGAGCTGGAGCCGTCGTCGCTCGCCCCCGCTCATCTTACCGATCGGGGTGAATTGCTGTTTGGGCAGAAAGCCGAATTGTGTCAAAAACTGGCTGACCGTGATCGTCTGTCCTTTGTCCAAGACCACGACTTCGGCTATTTCTTTCACGACATCGATCAGGCGTTTTTCCTCGTCAAATCGATCTTCCTCCTGGCGGTAGTAGCCAAAGGCGGTGGTCTGTCCGGCAGTGACTTTTCCTGCGTCGGGAGCCAAAAGTCCGGTGATCATCTTGAGGAAAGTCGTCTTTCCGGCACCATTTGGGCCGACGATGCCGATCCGGTCTTTCTTTTTGAAGATGTAGGAAAAGTCCTTGATCAATGTCTTTTCGTCAAAGGACTTGCTGATCTTTTCGATCTCCAGAATCTTGTTTCCCAATCTTTGGGTAGAAACTGTCAGCTCAATATCGCGCTCCTCACGCTTGGTGAAGGCTTTTTCTTTGGTTTCTTCGAAAGCATCCACGCGGTATTTTGCCTTGGTGCCTCGAGCTTTGGGCTGGCGACGAATCCAGTCCAACTCCTTTTTGTAGAGACTTTTTGCTTTCTCGATTTCGATGTCTTCAATCTGCATCCGTTCGGCTTTCTTGTCCAAAAAGTAGCCGTAGTTGCCCTGGTAGCGGTGGATCTTGCCCCCGTCGAGTTCGAGGATTTCATTGGTGACTGTTTCCAAGAAGTAGCGGTCGTGGGTGACCATAAACAGGGCAAGGTTCGCCTTGGCCAGATAATCTTCCAGCCACTCGATTGTCTCCAAGTCGAGGTGGTTGGTCGGTTCGTCGAGCAGGAGCAGATCGGGCTTTTCCAGGATGGCCTTTGCTAAAGCAACGCGTTTCCGCTGCCCTCCGGAGAGATTTCCAACGGGTAGTTCGGTATCATGAAGCCCGAGCTTTCCCAGGACTTCTTTCACCTGATACTCAAAGTCCCAAGCCTGTAGCGCATCCATCTTCTCAAAAAGCTTGGACATCTGGTCCGAGTTGTCGATGCCTCGCTCCGCATCCAGCATGGCCTTGTGGTAGTCCTCGATCACGCGCAAGACCTCCGAATTACTCTGGTCAAAGATGGTTTGGTAAATGCTCAGATTGGCCTCGAACACCGGGTTTTGGTGGACGTAGGCGATCTTTACGGATTGGTTTGAGGCCACCTGACCGGTGTCGGCGATTTCGAGACCCATGATGATTTTCATGAGCGTAGACTTGCCCGCGCCATTGATGCCGACGAGGGCGATCTTTTGCCCCTGGGAAATGCCAAAAGAGATATTGGAAAAAAGCTTTCGTTCTCCGAAAGCCTTACTGAGATTTTCAACCGACAGGTAATTCATGCCGCAAAAGTAGGGAAAAGCTTAGCCAGATTCAGGTTAGCTTCAAAACATTCCATCGGAATCGGCTCATTTGTGTGTAAAATACGGCTCAAAATCAGAACAAAGTGAGCCGTATTTCAATGTTTTTATATGCTTTTTGAGCCGATTGCTTCATTGGCGCAAGAAACAGGAGGCAATTGATGTCAGAATATTCACTTGAAAATCTATCTTTTGACAATGAAAACCATCCACGACATCCTCAAGCTTGGCGATCCCAGATTGCATGAAATCTCCGAGCCTGTGCTGGAGGCTGACTTGCCGAAAATTCCCGAGTGGACCCGGCAGCTCCACGAAGCGATGGAGGATATTCGTCGGGTATATGGCTTTGGAAGGGGAATAGCAGCCCCGCAGCTCGGGATCATGAAGCGGATGTTTTATCTCAATCTGGACAAACCCTACATTGTCCTCAACCCGGAACTCAAAAGTCTGAGTGAGGAGCAATTTGAACTTTGGGACGATTGCATGAGCTTTCCTAACCTTCTCGTTCGGGTGAAAAGGCACCAAAGCCTGACTTTGGAATATCGGGATGAAAATTGGGAACGGCGGTCTTGGAAAGTCGATGGAGCGATTTCCGAATTGATTCAGCATGAATACGACCATCTGGATGGTATTCTGTGTACGATGCGGGCGATTGATGAAAGGTCGTTCCGGTGGAAGGAGTAGAGTAGCCTTGTCCTGTTTTTCCAGAAGCTGGACTTGATTGAATTCTGGGGGATCTGCGCAAATCAGGATTGTCCGGATTAGAGGAAAACGATTTTTACAGAAAAGATGAAAACCTATCTTTAGGTCATGAATTTTCCGACCCTTTCCGATATCCGCGCGGCGCACGAACGCATCCAGCCTTTCATCCACCGGACACCCGTCTTGACCTCCACTGCGATCAATGAGATAGCAGGATGTGAGATTTTTTTCAAGTGTGAAAACTTCCAGAAAGTTGGCGCATTCAAAGCCCGCGGGGCCGCCAATGCCGTGCTCAAGCTTTCTCCCGAACAAAAAGCCAAAGGTGTGGCGACCCACTCCTCCGGCAATCATGCTGCTGCACTTGCCCGAGCGGCCAGCGTAGCGGGAATTCCCTCCTACATTGTGATGCCCTCCAATGCCCCCGAGATCAAGAAGAAAGCAGTCAAAGGCTACGGTGGAGAAATCATCGAATGCGAACCTACCCAGAAAGACAGAGAAACCACGCTCGAAGCGGTAGTGGAGCGAACCGGAGCAACCTTTATCCCGCCTTTTGACTACCTGGACGTGATTGAGGGACAGGCTACCTGTGCGCTGGAGCTGCTGGAAGAGCTGCCGGATCTGGATGTGGTAATTGCGCCGGTCGGGGGCGGCGGACTTTTGGCAGGGACAGCCTTGACGGTTCATTACTTGAATCCAAAAACTCAGGTCATCGCCGGGGAGCCTACCGGAGCGGATGACGCTTTTCGTTCCTTTCGGGAGGGCGCCATCATTCCCAACACGACAACCCAAACCATGGCGGACGGTCTACTCACGACCCTCGGCAAGCTGCCTTTTGCAATCATCCAAAAGCATGTGGAGGATATCCTGCTGGCTACCGATCCGGAAATCGTCGAGGCGATGCGCTTGGTCTATGAGCGGATGAAGGTGGTGATCGAGCCATCCGGAGCCGTTCCTCTCGCTGCACTTTTGGCCAACAAAGAGCGTTTTTCCGGGAGAAAGGTTGGAATCATCATCTCTGGTGGCAATGTGGATCTGGGTAAGTTGCCTTTTTAAACAGGCCCAGGAGAGATCAGAAAAGTTATAACCATGATTAAAGTTGTCGGATAAAGCACTCAGAAAATCCCGTATCCTTCCTGCCCTCTATTTCGTCAAGAGGCAGATAGCAGGTGGATTGTTGTGGGTGGCCGTTAAGCTTGGCTTCGTGAAAAAAGTCCTAATCCAACCCTACGCAGGCTATGGCAATGGAAAGGAGATCTATCTGGCGGGGCGGGTAATTGCCGATCGCAATATTCAAGCTTCGGCACCGGAAGATAGTTTTTGGAGGAATTTCGCGAAGATGCGGCGGCGATTTTTGACGATAGTCTTTCCCGGAGTAGCCTTGGAGGCGGAGTTTCAGGGAAAGACCCTCCAAACCACTACGGATGAGGAAGGCTATTTTGAAGTCAAAATGGCCTTGGAAGATGGCTCTTTGCGGGTGGGCTGGCACCCGGTACGACTGCGGCTGCTACACGACCTACTGGGTCGACAAACTGAAGTGGTGGCATTGGGCGAGGTCTATATTCCTGCCGAGGACGCGGACTTCGGCATCATTTCAGATATCGACGACACCATTCTCAGCACCGGGGCGATGCGGCTTTGGGAGATGCTGAAGGTGACGTTTGGGCAAAATGCCCATACGCGCGTGCCCTTTGCCGGAGTGTCGGAGTTTTACGACGCGCTGAGACGAGGCGGCGACCGCATCCTCAGCAATCCCATTTTTTACGTGTCGAGCAGTCCTTGGAATCTCTACGATTTCCTGATGGAGTTTCTCGATATCCACCAAATTCCGAAAGGACCGCTGATGCTCCGTGACTTGGGCTTGTCCCGGGATCAGTGGATTGCCGGTCCGCACCGAGAGCATAAGCTGAAGCAGATTGAGCATATTTTGGAGGTGTTTGCGGAGCTGAGCTTTGTCCTGATCGGGGATAGCGGACAGGAGGATCCGACTATCTACGATGAGATCATTCAGAAATATCCCGGCAGAATTCTAGCGGTCTATATCCGCGATGTGTCCGGAGCGGATCTTTCCCTACTGGCTCGGGATTACCTGGAAAAAGGCGTGGAGCTGGTATTGGTCAAAGACACCCTGGAAGCCGCCAAGCACGCGCTGGGCAAGGGCTGGATCTTGGAATGGGAAAAAGCGAAAATCGAGGGGCAGAAAAGAAAGGACGAGAAAGCGAATACCTAAGCCTGAAGATTAAGCAATCCAGTCGCCAAAAGTCTGGAGATTATTTTTACGCCGGGGTCGGAGGAGATTGGTTTCCTGTTTAGATTTTTCATCTGGTCTGTCCTTTCCCAATTTCCCTGATTTGCAGCATCGGTACTTCAGCCCTTCGGGAACATTTCCCTATCTTTGCCGCCTGATTTACACAAACCAAAATCCGGATTTCAGGGTTTTTAGCTGATAACAGTATATCCATGAGCAGAGAAGTTAGAGTACGATTTGCCCCTTCACCCACAGGAGCCTTGCATATAGGCGGCGTACGCACCGCCCTTTACAATTACCTTTTTGCAAAAAAGATGGGAGGCAAGTTCCTCCTCCGCATCGAGGATACCGACCAGACCCGCTTCGTACCCGGCGCGGAGGAATATATCAAGGAATCCCTGGAATGGTTGGGCATCGCCCCCGAGGAGAGCCCTTGGAATCCCGGTGACTGCGGCCCCTATCGCCAGTCGGAGCGCAAGCCCATGTACATGCAATATGCAATGGACTTGGTGGAAAAAGGCCACGCTTACTACGCCTTTGACACTTCCGAAGAGCTGGAGGCCATGCGCGAGCGCTTGACCGCTGCCCGCGTGGTGTCGCCTCAATACAACAGCATCACCCGTACCCAGATGAAAAACTCCCTGACGCTGTCAGCCGAAGAGGTGAAGACGAGGCTGGAGTCGGGCGATCCCTATGTGATCCGCGTGAAGATCCCGAGAAACGAAGAGGTGCGGCTCAACGACATGATCCGCGGCTGGGTCCTGGTGAATTCTGGCACGCTGGATGACAAAGTCCTGATGAAGTCCGACGGGATGCCAACCTACCACCTTGCCAACATCGTGGACGACCACCTGATGGGCATCACCCACGTGATCCGTGGCGAGGAATGGCTGCCTTCCGCGCCGCTTCACGTGCTGCTTTACAAGTATTTTGGCTGGGAGGACACCATGCCTCAGTTTGCGCATTTGCCGCTTTTGCTGAAGCCCGACGGCAACGGAAAGCTCTCCAAGCGCGATGGCGATAAGCTGGGCTTCCCGGTTTTCCCATTGAATTGGGTAGATCCTTTCTCCGGGGAAAAAGCCTCCGGATTCCGCGAGCAAGGCTATTTGCCAGATGCATTTCTAAACTTCTTGGCTTTCCTCGGCTGGAATCCCGGTGACGAGCGGGAGCTTTTCACACTGGAGGAGTTGGTGGAAGCGTTCTCCGTGGAGCGCATCGGCAAGTCCGGAACCAAGTTTGACATCGCCAAAGCCAAGTGGTATAACGAACAGTATTTGAGAGCTAAGCCCAATTCGGAGTTGATAGACTTTTTGCTTGCTGACGCAAATGCAGATGGCTTCGAAGTGCCTGGTGATAAAGCCGATGCAATTGTAAATTTGGTCAAAGGACGAATGACGTTTCCGGCTGATTTGTGGGAGGAAAGTAAATTTGTAGTGAGTGCGCCAACGAAATTCGACATGGATATCGCTGCCAAAAAATGGAATTCGGATGCAGCTAATCTTCTCGGCAATTATGCTGCGGCTTTGGATGCATTCGGAGGGACATTCGACGCGGCGACTGCCAAGTCCGTGTTGGAAAGCTCGGCTGAAACCGAAGGCATCAAGCTAGGCAAAGTAATGCAGGCAGTTCGCTTGGCAGTGACTGGATCCGGCGCCGGGCCGGATTTGATGGAGGTTTTTGCTATCTTGGGTACTGCTGAGGTAGCCAAAAGAATCCGATTTGCGTTAAGCACATTGACAATTGTAGCATAAGATGACAAAGAAAAAGAAGAAGGAATCCGATCCTCGGGTTCATGACGAACTGAAAGGCTTCAAGATGGAGATCAATTCCTTTGGGGAGATTTCATCCAGTTTTCCAATAGATAAGATCAACGAGTTTCTCAACAAAAATGTGGAGGATAAGAAACTCAAGGACAGAGACGATCTCGGTAAAGAAGAATAAGCACTTCGAATGTTAAAAAATAAAACTAAAAGCTCCTGATTGGAGCTTTTTTCATATACTTGAACGTCACTTTTCAACAGAAAAAAAAAGGATGAAACAAACCGTCATAGCGCTATTTTTATTTTTTGGAATTGGGTGTCCCCTTATGGCCCAAACGGGCTCGATTACCGGAGTAGTCAAGGACGCCGAGACTGGCGAGACACTTCCCTTTTGCAATGTTTTTATCAACAACACGACCATCGCGACTGCGACCGACATGGACGGGAAATTTACCCTTACCGGACTAGCTGCCGGGGCGTTGGAAGTTGGATTTTCCTTTACCGGATACATTGCAGAGACCAAAAAGGTGACCCTAAACGCCGGTGGAAGCTTGACCCTCAATCTGGCGATGAAGCCATTTGCCCAAGATCTGAGCGATGTAGAGATCAAAGCCTCCCGAGACAAAAATTGGGAGCGGGATCTGCGAAAGTTCCAAAACCTGTTCGTCGGAATTGATGAGGCAGCCGTCCAAACGCAGATTTTGAATGCTTGGGTGATTGACTTTCCTGTGGCGACCGAAAAAGGCGCTTTTATTGCCAAAGCCGATCTGCCGATCGAGATCGAAAACCGATATTTGGGCTACAAGATCACTTTTAATTTAAAGGAGTTTTTTGACTCTCCGAATAACTACCGCATCGCCGGTGCGGCGAGGTTTGAAGAGATGAAGCCAGACTCCGATAGCCAGAAGTCTACTTGGGAAAAGAATCGCGCTGAGGTTTACCGGAAGTCGCCCATGAATATGTTTAGGGCCATACTCAGCGGCAGCCAGGAGCGGGAAGGATTTTACCTCTATGGAGACAAGGCTGGGGGATCTGCGAGCATGAATATGCGTTCGGACGTCTTTGCCAATGAGCTGGGTAAATCCGTGGTGCCGTACAAGGCCGACCCATTGGTGACTCCGACAAGTCCCGCCGGGGAGTCCTTTATCAATCTCAAAGGCCGGATCGAGATCCATTATCAAAAAGGTTTTGCGCAAGCGAATACCTATAAGGACGCCCCCTACCCGGTTTCCTGGCTGGAAGTAAGCGGGGGCAAAGTAAAAGTGAGGGAAAATGGCATGGTGATGAATCCTCAGGATCTGGTCTTTTCCGGAGATATGGATCGAAAGCGAGTTTCCAATCTGCTGCCTCTGGATTACGATGCAGGCAAGGCGATCATGCTACAAGACTTGGCCAAAACAGCCAAAAACTACCAGGAGAAAGTCTATATCCACACCGACAAGCCCTATTATTATGCTGGTGACCAAGTCTTTTTCAAAGGATATTTCGCCTACGGCAATCCTTACCTGAGAGATGAGTTGAGCAAGGTGCTGTATGTGGAAGTGGTTAGCAGCGAGCGTGATTTGGTCATCGAGAAGAAGTTTCCAATCCGGGACGGAATCGTTGTTGGCGATTTTTACCTGCCGGATTCTATGGCGGGAGAAAAGTACTTTCTTCGAGCCTATACCAACTGGATGCGCAATTACGGTCCCAATCATTATTTTCTTCAGACGTTTTCGATCCTTGATCCCTATAAAAGAATCGCTCCGGAGGAGACCGTGTCCAATTGGACAAACCAAGGTGCGGTGATCAGTGCCCAGGAGGGTCAGTTTAGTCCGAGGCAAAAGGTATCGGCAACGCTCAAGATTAGTGACAAAAAGGGTCGGGCGATTCCGGCAACCCTTTCGCTGGGGGTCTGGGATGCCCGACAGCTCGTTCCGATCCAACGGGGTACGGATATGGAAAAGACGCTGGATCTACAAGGTATTTCAGAGACACTGGGCTTGGAGCGATTTTCCTACCCGGTGGAAAAAAGTCTGAAACTGGAGGGGAAAGTCTTAGATGATAAGGGCAAAGGCACCTCGGCAGCTGTGACTGCTTTTGTCAATGATTTTCAGGGGATGATTGATCTCGAATCCGGGAATGATGGTTCGTTCGTCCTCGATGACATGGAATTCTATGGACCGATGGCACTCGCTTTTTCGGCTTTGGATAAAAAGGGAAAGCCGCTCAGTGTCATTCTAGATGTGCCGCTCAAAGCGCCGGTTGCGCTGCCTGCGGATGCCTTTTTTCCAAAAATAACCATCCTCGCAACCCCGGTCAGGACGCCTGAACTCGCACTCGACGAGGAGGCAAGTAAGGAGACAAAGAACACCGGAGGAAAGGCAGCGATCTACGGCAATCCAGATTTTGTGGTGCTGGGGGAAGATCTGATGAAAACGGGTAATAGCTCCGACCTGGTTAGCAGCTTGGCCGGACATGTCCCAAGTATGCGAGTCACGCAGGTCGGCGCTACGGGTCAGCAGCAGATCCGTATTCGTGGAGGATCGGTGTCAGGGGGAGGAAGTATGGAACCCCTGGTCATGCTGAACGGTGCGATCATGGGCGCTGCCGGAGGTGCTACAGCCGCCGACAATCTGAGAGGAATCAATCCCTTTGATATCGAGCGAGTGGAGGTTGTGACCCGTATGGCGCCCATGCTGGGTGATCAAGGCCGAAACGGTGTGATCTCAGTCTATCTCAAAGACAACGTCGGCATGGGTAACCTTTCAGGCCAGCCCGGCATCAAGGAATTTGTCGTGCAGGGGTATCAGCCACAGGGGAGCTTTGTTGCGGTGGACTATGAGCAGGTCACCGAGCCTGTCGAAAAAGATGACCGGCAGACTCTCTATTGGAATCCTTTTTTGGTAGTGGATGAAAAAGGCGAATTGACGTTCTCATTTTATACCAACGATTCGGAGGGACCGGTCGTCGTGGAAGTGAGGGGCTTGGGTATCGATGGGGAAATCATCAGCGGAACTTTTATCCTCAATCAGAAATAGGCTGGGTTGGTTGAATTCCCTTATTTTTGAACATGAATAAAATTTTGGTCTTCCTTTTCCTGCTAGCGATGCCCCTAGGAGCTTTTGCCCAGCTCAGCATCGGAATTAGAGGGGGGTATGCCACATCTAGCTACAGTTATCAGGGAACGGCTTCCACACGCAGCACGTCCGTGGACGGGATTGGCGCCCCCACTTTTGGGTTGGTGGTAGAATATTTCAATGCAAAAAATGCGGGTGTAGAGTTCAATTTCCAACAATTGACGCTTGGGTTTCGACAGTTTTCCGAGGAGGAATTCCTTAACCATACCGAACTGACCTATCTCAAGATGCCTATGCTTGCGAGCTTTTTTGCGGGGAGATCCGGTCGCTTTCAGATCAAGTTTGGCCCACATCTGGGTGTTTTGCTGAAAGCCGACGACGTCACAAGAGAATACTCGGGAGCCACTCCTCCTGAATTGCCAACCTACGGCGGATCCACCGACAATCCCAACAAACTAATGTATGGACTCACGGCAGGAGCGGGGATATCCAAGCTTTTTGGCAAAAGCACAATCTCGGGAGAAGTCAGATTTGCCTACGATTTCACCAATCCGGAGTCCCAGGGTAGGATATACGATATGAATTCAACCAATCTGGAGTTTACCTTGGCCTATCTTTTCAGAATAAAAGAATGGAAGTAAAAAAGTTGAATGCTTCGGGGGACTACTTAACTTTGAATTCAAGCTTTAAACCTATTTATCCCTGAAATCGAGCATGAAGAAAACTCTACACTGCGGGATTCCCCTCTTTACCGGGACGGGCTATGTGGCCATTGAAGATCAAATCAAAAATACATGAAAATCCAAATCATCAACGGCCCCAATCTGAATCTGCTCGGAAAGCGTGAGCCGGAAATCTACGGAAGCGAATCTTTCGAAGACTATTTTGAACAACTGAAGAAGCGCTTTCCCCAGGTCGAACTTCACTACTACCAAAGTAATGTGGAGGGAGAGCTGATCAATAAGATCCATGAAGTGGGATTCAGCTTTGACGCCATCCTACTCAACGCCGGAGGTTATACGCATACTTCGATGGCGATCTCGGATGCGATCTCCGGCGTGACCACACCGACGCTCGAAGTCCACATTTCGAATATTTACAAGCGCGAGGAGTTTCGCCACAAAAGCATCATTTCCAAGTCTTGCGTCGGCATGATCTCAGGCTTGGGACTCAAAGGCTACGAACTCGGCATTACTTATTTTCTCCACACACCAGCACTATGATCACTTTTGCTCCGGGCCCGTCTAAGGTTTACGACGCGCTCCCCAAGTACATGCAGGATGCCTACGATCAGGGGATCCTCAGTGCCAACCACCGCAGTGGGGCGTTCATGCATCTCTATCAGGAGACCGAGCAGCTGATGCGCGACAAGCTCCACATGCCGGATGACTACAAGCTATTGTTCACTTCCTCGGCAACCGAAAACTGGGAAATCATCACCCAGTCCATCGTGGAGCAGGCGAGCTTTCATATTTACTCGGGTTCCTTCGGGAAAAAATGGGTGGAGTTTGCCAAGCACATTATCCCTGCAACTGGCTCTTTGAAACTTGAAGCCAATCAAGCCTTGGACGTCGCAGGGCTCGATATCGGGGAGTCCTTTGACCTGATCGCGATCACGCAAAATGAAACTGCCAATGCGACGCAGGTTCCGATGTCGGTTTTGGAATCGATAGGCGAGAAATTCCCGGAAAAAATGATCGCAGTGGACACGACTTCCTCGATGGGAGGTATCGAGCTTGACTTTGGTTTGGCTGATATCTGGTATGGATCGGTGCAGAAATGCTTCGGCCTCCCGGCGGGTTTGGGCTTTCTGATTCTTTCCCCAAAAGCCATCGAGAAATCTCAAAGCAAAGGTGAAAAAGGCCGCTACAATAGTCTGAGCTTTATGCTGGAAAATGCTGCGGGATACCAGACCCACTACACGCCGAATGTCTTTGGGATCTACCTGCTCAACCGAGTTTTGAAGGATCTGGAAGAAATTCAGCACGTCGACGCCCGACTTAGAGCCCGGATGAGCAAGCTGGAAAATACCATTGCCCAGTCAGACAAACTCAGAATGCTGGTGGACAACGCCGACACTCGAAGCACAACCGTGATGGCTGTGGCCGGAAAGGAAGAGCTGATAGCAGCGGTGAAAAAAGCTGCTGAAAAAGAAGGAATGCAGCTGGGAAGCGGCTATGGCCCACATAAGCCGACGAGCTTCCGGATTGCAAATTTTCCGGCGATTACGGCCGAGGAGTTTGATCGCTTGATTGCCTTTCTGAAAAACTATTGAGCATAAAAAAGCCCGGATCTAAACCCGGGCTTTTTTGTGCTTTTTGGAGGTTTACAACTCCTCCTGTACACTTTCATTAGCTGTGAACGGATTCGCTTTTCGAATCAATCCCTCGGGTAATTCCCCTTCGGTGCTTGCCACTACCGTGGTTACCACCACGTCTCCGGTTACGTTGACGACCGTTCGGAACATGTCCAAGATCCTGTCAGGAGCAATAATCAAGGCGATTCCCGCAGCTGGCACCTGGATCGATTCCAGTACGATAATCAGCATGATCAAGCCAGCGCCAGGCACACCAGCCGAGCCGATAGAAGCTAGCGTTGCGGTCAATACGATCATCAACTGCTGTGTGATACTAAGATCCATTCCAAGCGCTTGTGCGATAAAAACTGCAGCGACCCCTTGGTACAGGCTGGTCCCATCCATATTCACGGTAGCTCCAAGAGGTAATACAAAGCTGGAGATGTTTTCAGAAACTCCGATTTCCTCTTCTGTCTGCTTCATGGTCACCGGAAGTGTTGCCGAACTAGACGAGGTAGTGAAGGCAAGAAGTTGAGCCGGTCGGATCGCTTTAAAGAAGTCTTTGTACGGGACTTTGGTGAAGGCTCTCAGTAAGAGTGGGTACACGACCAATACCATCAGTGCTAAGCCACCTAATACCACCAAGCTATACTTGAGCAGCGCGAGGAGAAGTTGAACCGCTGAGTCAGGGTTGTTTCCGGCGATCTCGACGATAAGAGAGGCCATCAACGCAAAAACCCCATAGGGAGCCACAAGCATGATGTAATTGACGATCTGAATGATGACTTCGTTGAATCCATCAAAGAAGACGATGATAGGGTCGGCTTTTGCCTTTGGAATCTGCAAGAGCGCTACTCCGACGAGTAGTGCAAAAAACACCACTTGAAGCATGGCGCCGTTGTTAGCAGTGGCAGCGAAGATGTTATCGGGCACGATGTCCACGAGGGGCTGAAGCGGACTTTGCTCTTGAATCTCAGTGGCTTGACCTGCCTTGGCACCGGCATCGCCTTGGTAGAGTTGCATCAGGTTTTCTCTGGTTTCGATAGGAAGACTTTTTCCGGGGCGAAAGATATTCACCAGTCCCAATCCGACCGAGATAGCCACAACGGTAGTACAAAGATAGATCCCTATGGTTTTGCCGCCAATCCGGCTTAGTTTCGAGATGTCTCCCAGATTGGCCACACCGATGATGAGTGAAGCAAGTACTAGTGGTACGGCAATCATCTTGAGTGAATTGATGAAAATGGTACCAATCGGTTTGATGTAATTCAGCGTAAATGAATTAGGGATTCCAGTCTTGATCACCACCAGTCCAAAGACTAACCCGAGTACGAGACCTAGGATAATCTGAGTATGCAAGGGTATTTTCTTCTTCTTTTTCAATCGCTGGCGGTTTTATATTTGATTCAATTTATTGGACTTGGACAAAAGAAAGTAGTCAGCTATGACCAAGGCCGCCATAGCCTCCACGATCGGTACTGCACGTGGCACTACGCATGGGTCGTGCCGGCCTTTGCCGCTGACGGTGACGGTTTCACCTGCTTCGTTCAAGGATTCCTGGTCCTGCATGATGGTGGCGACAGGTTTGAAGGCTACCCGGAAATAGATGTCTTCGCCGTTGCTGATTCCGCCCTGAATTCCTCCGGAGTGGTTGGTGAGCGTATGGATTTGACCGGCATCGTTGACAAAGGTATCATTGTGCTGAGAACCCCGCATTTTCACCCCTTCGAAGCCGCTGCCGTATTCGAAACCTTTCACCGCATTGATGCTCAGCATGGCCTTACCCAGCTCGGCATGGAGTCGGTCGAATACCGGTTCGCCCAGGCCTGGAGGGGTATTCCTGATCACACACGTGACCACTCCACCGATGGTGTCGCGATCATGGCGCACGGTATCGATGAGTGAGATCATCTGTTCAGCCAGCTCTGGATCAGGACATCGGACGATGTTTTCCTCTGCCAAATCCAAGTTGAGTTCTGTGTAGCTTTTTTCTAAAATCAAATCGCCTACCTGAGATACAAAGGCCTGGATACTGATTCCTTTTGCACCCAAAAATTGCTTTGCGATAGCACCGGCGGCTACTCGGGCAGCGGTCTCGCGTGCGCTGGAGCGGCCTCCTCCGCGGTAGTCACGGATCCCGTACTTTTCGAAGTAAGTGTAGTCGGCGTGGGAAGGACGGAATTTGTCTGAGATATGGGAGTAGTCTTTACTCTTCTGATCGGAGTTTTGGATCACGATACCGATAGGCGTACCGGTGGTCTTGCCGTCAAATACGCCAGATAGGATTTCAAATTCGTCTTCTTCCTTGCGTTGGGTGGTGATCTTGGACTGTCCGGGCTTCCTTCGCTGCATTTCGAGACGAATTTTCTCCTCATCCAATACCAATCCAGCCGGACATCCTTCCACAATAGCTCCCAGGGCTTTTCCGTGTGATTCACCAAACGTGGTGATCTTGAAAAGCTTGCCAAATGAATTTCCCATTATTTTTTCTTGATTATCAAAACCGCCAGCAGGGCGACTGCACCGAGTAGAAGCAAGTTGATTACGGTCGTAAAATAGTATTTATATTGCTCGTTTGAAAACTGATTGCTTTCGGAATCAATTCTGTCGTAGATTCCTCCGAGCCTCTGGCCAGAAATGGCCTGATTTACTTTGCTTTCGCCGGTCACTAAAATCTTTGCCTGAGGCATCAGCGTGTCGTAGACCGCCCTCACCGGATCAAAATAGATCCACTGAAAATGATCGTCGAGCTCGTATTCTCCGGCCTCGTTGATGGTGATGTAGTAGTTGAATTCCTTGATGCCCGACACTCGACCGTAGCCTTGGTTGACCTGTTGGCGCACATTGGGATCGAAGGTGTTTAGGTTCGCTCCGGGCAGTCGTTTGGGGGGTGACACGGAATTGATGTTTCCGATGCCACTGACTCCGAAATTGTACTCGAAACCCTTGCCAGTCTCCACCTCCAGGTTGGTGATATTTTCTCTTAGTTGAAAAACCCCGACACTCACCTCGTTTTTGAGCGGGTGGGGAGGAAGCGGTTTCACCGTGATCGTATGTCCTGTGGAGTAGAAAGTCTTGAAGTCTTCCTGACGATTGGCACCAAAGAAAGTAGGGTTTTTTGCGACTTTATATTTGATCATTTCCCAGGGTACCTGTGGGATTTCTATAGTTCCTTCGGAAAATGGGAAGAAAGAGGCCTCGTATACTTTATGCCTCATCCATCTCTTGCCATTAATGTCGACTATCTCGGGTTGGATGTTGGTGATGTTGAAGTTTTCTTCCCAAGCATTGTTTGGCTTAAGTTTTTTGAGGATCGCGTCCAGCTGTCTGCCAGGCTCGTAAAATTCGAAGGGAGCCCGGTTTTGTTCGGACATGTAAAAGGCAATATTCAGGTTGAATCCTTCGCCCGCAAAGATCTCCTTTTTGTCCACGGACACGGCAAAAAAAGCATCGTCGTCCATTTCGACATATTCAGGTTCTTCGGCGCTACGGCCAAAAAACTCGGCGAAAGGATCGGTTGGATTTCCCCCAAAGCTCTGATTGTTGGCAGCATCCCCCACAGTGATGGACTTACCTGGGGAAGTGAACGCTTCTCCATTGATCTGCACGCTAAAGCTGCCCAGGGTAAACTGCCCTTTCCTTGTGGGTTTGTAGTATTGGATGATGCTGTTGGAACTGCTCATCTGTCCGTTTATGATGTTCATCGAGGAAGACTGAGAAATTCCCTGCTTCTGAAATCCCGCTATTTCGGGAAATTGGTCATAGGATTTGATCTTGTCGTTGGATAGCGTGACTTTGATTGTAAAGGTCTCATTTAGCCCGATTTGATCCGGACCCAAGTCTATTTTGACATCTTGGGCATGTCCAAAACTTACAAGAAGAAAGGAGAGATATACGAAAGCAAGGCGGAGCATCGTTTTTGTCATGGATGCGAAAGTAGGGATTATTCTATACTTAGGGATTTCAAAAATAACGTAACATCTTGGTAATAGCCCTCGTTTCTTTGCTTAAAATCAGTTAATAAACCCAAATCATTATGGCCATGCTTGAATATGTGAAGACCATTTTGCTGAAAGTAAGTTTTAGTACTTATTTGTTTGAACGAGAATTGAAAAAAGGAATCCGCTATCTGGTTCCCGCAGAACTTGAGGAGTTTAGAGACTGGTGTTATGCATCCTTTGGCCTGAGTCATCGGCCGATTCTCAACCGGTATTTTGTAACAGCTTTTTAGCTTGAAAAGAGAAAAGCCCTGAATTTTTACATTCAGGGCTCTTGGGTTGGTGGTTGATTGTATCTACTAGTTGTTAATCTCGAGTGGCGAAGTCCGGATAGGCACGCATGCTGTGTTCGTTGATATCCAAGCCTTCGATTTCTTCTTTTTCGTCGACACGTATACCCACGGTTTTCTTTAGAATGAAGAAAATCAAAAATGCGGACACAAAGCAAAACAAGCCTACAGCTCCGATCCCGATCAATTGGGAAATCACTTGGTCAAATCCTGCGAGGTCGCCAAAAATGCCGACCGCCAAAGTGCCCCACACGCCACCCACTAAGTGGACAGAGATGGCACCGACTGGATCGTCAATTTTTATTTTATCAAATAACACGACTCCGAACACGACCAGTGCGCCACCGACAACACCGATGATGATAGAGTCAAAGACACCCATTTGGTCAGCTCCGGCGGTGATACCGACGAGACCGGCTAAGATTCCGTTGAGCACCATGGTGATGTCGTAGTTTTTGAATTTTAGGTAGGAGACGATCAGTGCCCCAATCGCTCCTGCGGCTGCCGCTAAGCAAGTGGTCACAAACACTTTGGATACCAATCCCGGATCAGCACTCAGTACCGAGCCGCCGTTGAATCCAAACCAGCCAAACCACAGCAAGAATACGCCGATAGTTGCCATGGGAAGGTTGTGCCCTGGCATAGCTTTCATGCCCTGAGGCGTGTATTTGCCGATTCGTGGGCCCAAAAGGAAAGCGCCAACCAATGCTCCCCATCCGCCAACAGAGTGGACGATGGTAGAGCCTGCAAAGTCGTAGAATGGGGTTTCCAGTGTGTTGAGAAATCCTCCGCCCCACTTCCACATTCCGACGATCGGATAGATGAACGCAACATAGAGGATAGAGAAAGTGATAAAAGGGCCGAGTTTGACCCGCTCAGCTACAGCTCCCGATACGATGGTCGCTGCTGTAGCAGCAAACATGGCCTGAAAGATGAAGTCAGTAAAATAGGTGTAGCCAGCATTGTAGTTGCTCGTGTCCCATCCCTCTGGCAACGTCAATCCAAAACCGGCAAAACCGAAGAAGCTTCCCGCAAAGTCGGCTCCAGGATACATCAGATTGAACCCAACGATAGCATATGACAGTAAGCCGATAGCGGGGATAATGGTATTTTTAAAGAGGATGTTTACAGTGTTTTTTGACCGGGTTAGCCCAGCTTCCAGCGTGGCAAATCCCAAGTGCATGACGAAAACCATCGTCGTGGCAATCATCATCCAGAGATTGTTGACCGTGAAAAGGTCTTGTACAGGTATTTCTTCCATGAGTCTAAAATAGGTGAGGTGGTTTTCAATAGGTCTTAAAGAGCGGCTTCGCCGGTATCGTTATTGCGGATTCGGTAGGCCTCGAGTACATCGGTCACAAAGATTTTTCCATCTCCAACTTCACCGGTTTTTCCTTCAGTGAGAATACACTTGATCACCGAAGGAGCTATTTCGTCAGGCACGACGATCTCCAACTTGGTGCGAGGAATATAGGTGGGTTCGTATGCCACACCGCGGTACATTTCGGGCCGGGCATGCTCAAATCCCATCCCTTTGATCTCATAGAAAGAAAGGAAGTTGACTCCTAGTTTAGAGACGCACAGATGGATTTGATCAAAGCGAGAGGTTCGGATGATCGCTTCTATTTTTTTCATTTTTTACAATAGATTAAGTGGTTTTTTGAGATTATGGCATGAAAGTAAGATAAAAATTAGAACTATGCGTAGTTATGGTTTAAAAAATACCTTGGTTTGTTAAATAAAGTGTAAATATTTGGAAAAGTGGGGGATGTAAAGACTCTAGATGAGTATTTTTACCTGCATTTTTATCAAACATGGCAAATGCGACACGGAAGATAGGTTTAGATGCTAATTTGCCTGTGGAGCATAAAGAACTATTTTTGCCACAGTTTTCAACCTAATACTATGACTAAAAAACCAACACTCTTGGTACTGGCCGCCGGAATGGGCAGTCGATACGGAGGAACCAAGCAAATCGATGGATTTGGCCCAAATGGCGAGACTATCTTAGAGTATTCTATTTTTGATGCGATCCGAGCTGGATTTGGCAAGGTGGTCTTCATCGTCCGGGAGGAGATTCTGGAAGTAGCCAGGGAAAAATTTCTCCCGAAGCTGGAAGGCAAGATCGACGTGGACTGGGTGATCCAGTCGCTGGATAGTTTTGTCCCGGCAGAATTGAAGCAAGCAGACCGCGTGAAGCCTTTTGGTACTGCCCATGCGGTGCTGTGTGCGAAGAATGTCATCAAAGAACCCTTTGCTGTAATCAATGCGGATGACTTTTATGGTAAGGAAGCATTTGATGTTTTGGGGAAATTCCTATCTACGGACGTGAAGCCGGACCTGCATGCCATGGTTGGCTATGCGGTTCAAAATGTGCTTTCCGAAAATGGCACAGTCAGCCGCGGTGTATGTGATACCAACGAGAAGGGGCAACTGATAGGGATGGTAGAGCGGACTTCGATCGCAAGAGAAGGCGGCAAGATTGTAAGCAAAGGAGAAAATGAACTCTTGGAAATTGCAGAAAACACGCCCGTAAGCATGAACTTTTGGGGATTTCATCAAGATGCCTTCGCAGATATCGAACGTATGTGGAATGATTTTCTACCATCCAATCTGGGGAATTTGAAGTCTGAATTCTACATTCCCACCGTTGCCAACAACTTGATCAAAGAAGACAAAGCGGCTTTCGAAATCCTGGAAGGCGGCAAAGTGTGGTTTGGAGTAACCTATACGGAGGACAAGCCTGTGGTGATCGAAGCGCTGAAAAAGCTGCACGACTCCGGAGAATATCCTGCGGACCTGTGGAATTGATAGTAAGAGGCTTCGGCCTCTTTTCTATTACAAAGACTGCCGGGAAAAACCCTTTTGAGGGTATTTTCTGACACTTTTTTATGAGAAGTCTTAGCGGCCCTTAAAAAGAAAGTAAGAATAAATGTACAAGAATCGCATTGCCGCACTGAATCTGTTAATGATCTACACGATTTTGTTTGCACAGAATTCAAAAGAATTTCGTCTCAAACATTATCAACTCCGTTCCAAAAGAGTATTTGGACGATGGACCTTGCTAAGCAATGTCGGACCAATCTATTATTAGGAATGGACTGGCTCTGGCGGCATTTGGCCGATCAATCTAGAGTTCAACTTTGGATATCGCTTAACGTAAAGAAAGAGGCTTCGGTCTCTTTTTATTTTTTTACGGCTCCCAGCTCCACTTCGAAAAACTTCACTTCCGCGTCCAAATCGCCCAGAATCTTTTTGGAGCGCTCCGGCCGCGCATCGGTCAGGAAGATCTGCCCAAAGGTACGATGAGAGATCAGCTCCATCAGCTTGGCAATCCGCTCATCGTCAAGTTTGTCGAAGATATCGTCGAGCAATAACAGCGGCTTTTCGCCTTTTGCTTTCTCAAAAATCTGGAACTGGGCCAACTTCAGCGCAATGATGAAGGACTTCTGCTGGCCCTGACTGCCGATTTTTCGGATCGGATGAGCACCGATTCGGAATTCAAAATCGTCTTTGTGAATTCCCGCATTGCTGTTTTTGGTTGCCAGATCCTTTTGCCGAAGGCTCAGAAAATACGATTCAAAGTCCGCTCTCAAGGCCTCGGTTTCATAGCTGACAGCGACTTCCTCCTGTCTATTGGCGATGTCCGCGTAATGATCCTGAAAAGACGGCGCCATTTCCTCCATCAAGGCCATGCGTCTTTTTGCCAAGATCACACTTAGCCGAATCAGCTCTTGGTCATAGGTTCCGAGTAGAGTGAGATCTCTTCTGCCACTTTCTGCAAATTGCTTGAGCAGCGCGTTTCTTTGCTTTAGAAAATGATGGTAACGGATCAGGTGGTCGAGGTAGAGATGATCCAATTGGGAGATCAGTCCGTCAAAAAACTTCCGACGTCCTTCGCTACCACCTTTGATCAGTTCGGTGTCGTCCGGAGCGATCAACACCAGCGGAATCATCCCGACGTGATCGCTGATTTTGTCGAGCGCTTTGCCGTTTTGGTAGATGAGCTTCTTCTTCCCGGACTCAAAGGTACAGCGGACTTCCAGGTTCTTTTTGCTCAAACTGAATGCTCCTTTTATCGCAAAAAAATCCTGGCCGTGCGAGATATTCAGGGAATCACTATTCTGGACGGCACTTTTGGTGAGCGACAGATAGTGGATCCCATCCAAAATGTTTGTCTTACCGCTGCCATTCAAACCCATGATGCAGTTTAGCTGCGGGCTAAACTCCAGGTTGGTTTTCAGGTGATTTTTAAACTGGATTAAATCGACGGACTCCAGATGCATGCGGCGGTAATTATTTTAACAGTAGCCTGATTTTTAGGTCGGGATTGCTATATTTGGGGCCTAAAATAGCATATTTTGATCATTACGATATGGCAAAGAAAACTGCAGCGACCAAGTCCAAAGTAAAATATTCGAAGGAAACCTACAGCTTTTGGTACGAAAGCATGCTCTTAATGAGGAGGTTTGAGGAGAAAGCAGGGCAACTTTACGGTCAGCAAAAAATCCGTGGGTTCTGTCACCTTTATATTGGACAGGAAGCCTGTGCTTCGGGCTCTATCAGTGCTTTGACCAAAGACGACAAGTGGATCACTGCCTATCGTTGTCATGCCCACCCACTGGGGTTGGGTACCGATCCGGGAGCGATCATGGCTGAGCTGTTTGGCAAAGCTACAGGCACCACCAAAGGAAAAGGCGGCTCGATGCACATCTTTGACAAGGAAAAAAATTTCGCAGGCGGTCATGGGATCGTCGGTGCGCAGGTACCGATGGGCTTGGGACTCGGCTGGGCTGAAAAATACAAAGGCACCAAAAACCTGGCAATCTGCTACATGGGTGACGGTGCAGTCCGTCAGGGCGCAGTTCACGAATCCTTGAACTTGGCGATGCTATACAAAACGCCGGTGATCTTCGTGATCGAAAACAACGGCTACGCGATGGGAACCTCCGTGGCTCGAACTTCCAATGTGACAGAACTATACCAAATCGGTGAGGCATACGACATCCCATCTTTTCCAGTGGACGGCATGAACGTGGAAGCGATCCACGAAGCGGTATCAGAAGCCGCCGACAGAGCGAGAAGAGGCGATGGGCCTACTTTGTTGGAGTTTCGTACCTACCGGTACAAAGGGCACTCCATGTCTGATCCTCAGAAATACCGTACCAAAGAAGAAGTCGAAGAGTACAAGCAGCGTGACCCGATCGAGCAGGTATTGGCTACGATCAGGGATAATAAGATCATGACTGAAGAAGAAATCGACGCCATCATCAAGAAGGTGAAAAAGCAGGTAGACGACGCCGTGAAATTTGCTGAAGAGTCACCGTTGCCAGACGGACAGGACGCCTTCAAGGACGTATATGTCCAGGAAGACTATCCGTTTGTAATGGAATAAAGCTGGATTCTTATCCCGGGAGAGCCATGAAGTCTGAAAGAATTCATGGCTTTTTTATGAGGACTTGTGTATTTGATAAAAACCGTATATTTGCGTCCGAAATTTGAGTAACATGGCAACAAAACAAACAAGAAAAGCAGCTGATCACGATCTTTTGGAAAACCCAGATGAAATCGCAGAGAGAATTGGTAGAGGCGAGGCTTTTCTGAAACAAAATACAAAAGTACTTGGAGGAGTATTGGCTGCGGCCGTAATTCTGATCGGCGGAATTCTTTTCTTCCAGATCAACAACCAAAATCAAAACGAGAAGGCTCAGGCTGAGATGTTTCAGGCGGTTTATTTCTTTGAGCAAGACAGCATCGACTTCGCGCTGAATGGTGACGGCATCAACAAAGGATTTTTGACTATTGTGGAAGACTATCCAAGAACTGATGCTGCAAATCTGGCGCATTTCTACATCGGCTCAATCTACCTTTCTCAGAAGAATTTCCAAGACGCATTGACCCATTTGGAAGATTTCTCTTCAGACGATTACTTGGTGCAGTCTAAAGCTGTTTCCTTAGTTGGCGATGCAAATCTAGAATTGGGCAACGTGGATAAGGCAATTGCAAGCTACACCAAGGCTGCGAGTACCAATGAGAACAAATACACTACTCCTAAATATTTGGCGAAACTTGCCGTAGCGCAGGAAGAGGCAGGTAAGGTAGCGGACGCGATCGCGACCTATGCGGAGATCGAAGAGAAATACTACGAGTCATTTGAATATGCTGCTGCACGAAAACACAAAGCTCGCTTAGAAGGCCTTGCCGCTAAGTAATGCAGGTGTGTGTACCGCATGAGTTAGAGGAGTAAGGCCAACGGTCTTGCTCCTTTTTTGTTCAAACCCTTTTCAAAATCAACATTTCATGGCAACTGCCCTCAAAAGCCTTAGCGCGCACAGCTCCAAAAATATCCAGGACATCAGCGCTAGAAAATTCGCAATCGTCGTCTCGGAGTGGAACGAAGAAGTGACAGAATCTCTTTTTTCAGCTGCATATCAGACTTTGCTTCAGCATGGAGCGAAGAAAGAAAACATCATCCGAAAGAATGTGCCCGGTTCATTTGAGCTCACACTTGCCGCGCAGTGGTGTGCGCAGGACGAAAGTATCGACGCGGTACTTTGCCTTGGTTGCGTGATTCAGGGAGAGACGCGCCACTTTGATTTCATTTGCGATGCCGTTGCTCATGGGATTACCAATGTAGGCCTGAAGTTCAACAAGCCGGTGATCTTTGGGGTATTGACTCCCGATACCCAGCAGCAGGCCATGGACCGCGCCGGTGGAAAGCACGGCAACAAAGGCGATGAAGCTGCCATCACAGCGGTGAAAATGCTGGGATTCTAAAAAAACCTATTAACCTATAATACGCAATACTTTATGAAAATCATGAAATTCGGTGGTACCTCCGTGGGCCGTCCTGAACGCATGCATCAGGTGAAAGACCTGGTAACCCGTGGAGACGAACCAACAATCGTCGTTTTATCCGCGCTGTCTGGTACGACCAATGGTTTGGTAGGCATCGGCGAAGCGCTAGCCGCTGCTGACAAAGATCTGGCGAAAACACGCATTGACGCACTCCATGCGCACTATCTGGCATTTTATCCGGCGTTGCTTAAAACAGCACCAGCTCAGGCCAAAGCAGAAGAGATCATTAAAGAACATTTTGAGTTTTTGAATATCCTGTTGAAAATATCGTTCAATGAGGCGATCAACCGGGATATTCTTGCGCAGGGAGAATTGCTTTCTACCAAGTTGTTTTATACCCTGTTACAAGAATTAGAAATCCCGGCAGTATTCCTTCCGGCCCTGGACTTCATGAGCATCGATGAGAACTCGGAGCCGGAGTTGGGTAAAATCTCTGAAAAGCTTACCTCAATCTTGGCCAGCAATCCCGACGGAAGGCTTTTCGTCACCCAAGGCTACATCTGCAAAAACAACCGAAATGAGGTCGATAACCTGAAGCGCGGAGGAAGCGACTACACTGCTTCGCTGATCGCCGCTGCCATCAAAGCTTCGGTCTGCGAGATTTGGACGGACATTGACGGCATGCACAACAATGATCCGAGAATGGTAGACCGTACACGTCCAATCGCGGAAATGTCATTTGACGAAGCGGCCGAGCTAGCCTATTTCGGAGCAAAAATCTTGCATCCGGCTTCTATCTGGCCAGCGCAGATGTACAATGTGCCGGTAAGATTGCTCAATACTATGGAGCCTTCGGCGCATGGCACCCTGATTAAGGAGAAAGTGGATACTACAGGTGTGAAAGCGATTGCAGCTAAGGATGGGATCACCGCAATCAAGATCAAATCCAGTCGCATGCTCTTGGCTTATGGCTTTTTAAGGAGAATCTTCGAAGTGTTTGAAAAGTACAAGACTCCGATCGACATGATCACAACCTCGGAAGTCGCGGTGTCTGTGACGATCGATGATTTGACTCACCTGGATCAGATCATGTCTGAGTTGCAGGCTTTGGGTACCGTGGAGGTTGATCAGAACCAGACCATCATTTGCATCGTCGGAAATATGGTATCCGAAACCAAAGGAGCGATCAAATCGGTGATGGATTCCTTGGAGGATATTCCCGTTCGGATGGTTTCCTATGGCGGCAGCCGTCACAATGTCTCCGTATTGGTGGATGCACAATACAAATTGCAGGCGCTCAAAAATCTCAACGAGGGAGTGTTTGTCTGGGAATAATTTTAAGATTGGCGGATTTGAAAATTGAAAAATTGAGTTTCAAGGTTAATTAATAGTTGGAGCCGGACTTTTCCGGCTCTTTTATTTAGACTGTTTCTTATTACTTTTGCCGCATGCCAGACCAAAACGAAAAGCCAGGATTCCTTCAGCGACTTCAGACTAAGTGGAAACTGGAAAGCTTGCTTCAGGTGGTTTTGGTCTTGGTCGTCTTTGCCTGCACGGGCTTTACCATTTTATTTATCAAAAATCCCATCCTGGATTTTTTTGGAGTAGAAAAAGGAGGCTTCGTCAACACGACACTCTATCTCCTGCTTGTCTTGCCCCTTTATCAGATCATTCTATTGATCTATGGATTCATCTTTGGCCAGTTTAAGTTTTTTTGGGAAAAAGAAAAGCAGTTTTTTAGACGGATCGCAGGTCTTTTTGGGAAAAAAAGCTGATTTAGGATTTACGAAGTATGATTTACAGTTGTGAAAAGGGATCAAAGCAATTTTCCGCATTCGACCCCTTACTACTCACTACTTACAAAAATTTACAACTCCCGATTTCAATTCTTTAACTGATCCTACTCCAATTTACCGCCGTCTTCTTTTGCTGCTTGATCTGTCTCAAAATCGGTGAATTGTCAGGTTGACTCAGCTCCGGATCATTCGCCAAAAGCTGCTGCGCGGCATCTCTAGCCAAAGTCAGAATCGGCGCGTCCTTACTTAGGTCTGCGATCAGTAGATCGGTAATTCCACTCTGCTGTGTTCCCATCAGATCACCCGGCCCGCGTAATCTGAGATCGACGTCGGCAATTTCAAATCCGTCGTTGGTGCGGACCATGGTGTCGAGCCGAACGCGCGAGTCTTTGGACAGCTCGTACTTGCTCATCAGGATGCAATAGCTTTGCTCGGCTCCGCGTCCAACCCTTCCGCGTAGCTGGTGAAGCTGAGAAAGTCCAAACCGCTCCGCATTTTCGATGATCATCACGGAAGCATTAGGCACGTTCACGCCCACTTCGATGACGGTAGTTGCCACCATGATCTTGGTCTCGCCTTTTACAAAGCGCTGCATTTCATAGTCCTTGGCATCGGATTTCATGCCTCCGTGGACGATGCTGAGGGGATATTGGGGGAAAGCCCTCGCGATGCTTTCGTAGCCATCCATCAGGTTTTTTAGATCCAGTGTTTCGGATTCTTCTATCAAAGGGTATACGATGTAGATCTGGCGACCCTTTTCGATTTCCTCCCGGATGAATCCGAAGACTTTTAGCCGATCCTTGTCGTAGCGGTGCACGGTCTGAATCGGTTTTCGCCCCGCAGGCAGCTCGTCGATCACTGACACATCCAAGTCTCCATAGAGTGTCATGGCCAAAGTCCGCGGGATGGGCGTGGCCGTCATGACCAAGACGTGCGGATTGAACTGCTCGTTTTTCGCCCAAAGTTTGGCCCGTTGAGCTACTCCAAAGCGGTGCTGCTCGTCGACGATTGCCAAACCGAGATTTTGAAACTGCACCACATCTTCCAGCACGGCATGCGTGCCGATCAGGATTGTCAACTCGCCGTTGAGTAGTTCCTCATGGATGACTTTGCGAGCAGACTTTTTTACCGAACCAGTCAACAATGCAATCTTCAGCCCCATCATATCGGCATATTCCTTTAGTCCTGCATAGTGCTGGTTGGCTAAAATCTCCGTCGGCGCCATCAGGCAAGTTTGCGCGCAGGAACTGATCGCGATCAAAATGCAGATAAACGCCACCATCGTCTTGCCGCTTCCGACGTCTCCCTGGATCAGACGGTTCATCTGCTTGCCGGATTTCAGGTCGGTGAACGCCTCTCTGACCACCCGCTTCTGCGCATTGGTCAGCTCGAATGGGATGTGGTTTTTATAAAAATCTGTCAGCAGTTCAGTGCTGCCGAGCACTTGTCCCCGGGACTTTTCACTTCGGGTCACTTTCATCATCAGCAGGCGGAGCTGGAGGTAAAAAAACTCTTCAAACTTCAGTCGTTTCCTAGCCCGATTGAGGAGATCAGGAGCGGTGGGGAAATGAATCTGTCGGATTGATTCGGGCTTTCCGATCAGTTGGTATTGCTGAAGGATTTCCGGAGAAAGTGTCTCTGGGATTTGCGGATAAACCTGCGGAACCAATTGTTCCAAGATCTTGGAAAGCCCTCTGGAATCGAGAAATTTTGCACGAAGCTTTTCCGTTGTGGAATAGACGGGTTGGAAGTTGTTTCGGGTTTCGTTAGCTGCTGTGACGGGTTCCATTTCTGGATGGGCCATGCTCCATTTTCGGCCGTATTGAGCGGGTTTTCCCAGAAAAATGTACGCCGCGCCCGCCCTCAGTTTCCGCTGCACCCACTGAATACCTTTAAACCAAGTCATCTCCATCTCGCCGGTATCATCAAAAACATATGCGACAAGACGCTTTTTGCCACCCATGCCGATCAGCTCAATCTTTTTGATTCTGGCAATGACTTCGATGCTTTCGAGTTCGTCGCTGAGTTCGCGGATCTTAAAAAACTTCGTGCGGTCCTCGTAGCGAAAGGGGTAATGTTGGAGCATTTCCCCATAGGTGAAAATGTTAAGCTCCTTGTTTAGCAACTCGCCCTTTTGGGGGCCGACGCCTTTGAGGTATTCGATTCTGGTATCAAAGATTCCTGACAAGTGAGCTGTTTTTTGGGAAAAGCAAATTAAGCCTCAGACAAGTCAAAAGCCAAAACTTTGAAATCAATTGTCGCAGATCAAGGCTGCATGCCTGTGATTTCTTCCCAAAGGTTTTTTAGAGTCGGGCGTTGCTCCTGCTGGCTTTGGAGGAAGATCATCTGGTTTTTGGCTCGGTGAAAGTTTTGCTCGGGATAGCTAACCCGATAGTAGATATTTCCCTGGAGGTGGTCTGTGAGAAACCGCAATCCCATAATGAGCGTCATAATTTCTCCGCCAAAAAGCAAGGACTTGGCTTCTTCGGCAGTTGCGACATCCTTCACGCCCCGCCAGTAGCCTTTCAGCAATTCCTCAAAAATCTCCGGAATCAGATGGATCGCATCCCACTGCGTTGCCGTCTCCGGCAGGCTGCAAGTGACCGTCCGGATCAGATCCCCGATGTCATACATCAGAAAACCACCCATCAGGGTATCAAGGTCGATCAGTGCTTTCACGCTAGACAGATCTTCTGAGAAAATCAGGTTGTTGATCTTGGTGTCGTTGTGCGTGATTCGGAGAGGCAAGTGGTTTAGTCGATTCAGGTACCAGTCTACGAGAAGCTGCTGGCTGAGGTAAAAGTCTAAAATCTCGGTCTCCTCCACACTTAGATTGTTTTTCTGATTTGATGCCAGAATCAATTTTTCGAAGCGAAGGTCCAAGCGATGAAAATCCGGGATGGTTTCCTGCATCCGTTCGCCGCTGATCTCTTTTGCCCAGCTGGCAAATTCGCCATAAGCAAGCGCAGCAATGTAGGCTTGATTGGGATCGCTGATATGTTGAAGGGTAGTGCCCTGGACAAAATCGAAAAGCCGATACTTTTTCCCTTGGAGTTCAGTTAGCCCTTTTCCTGAATTATTGAGTATTGGTAGAGGAAGTAGGAAAGGCAGAGGGTGCGTCTTTGCATGAATACTCAGAACTGATAGATTATGATCGATTCGGTCCGGGAAGTTGAAAACCGCTTCATTAAATCCCTGGAGAACCCACTTATTTGTCCCGTTATCCAGCAAGAGAGTTTCGTGGATCAGCCCTTCACCGAGTGGGGTGACTTTAATTGACTGATTTTCAAGGATAGCGTACGACTTGGAAAGCGTAGGGATCAAGTTTGGAATCATTTTGCGAAAATAGGGAAGAAAAGAAAATTTGCTGATTTTGTTTTTGTAAAAGATATAAAGAAAGACATGAGCCCGATTTAGGCTTTTATTTTTCAAAAATATTAAAGAAGGTGTCATTCCTTAGAAAAAAAAATTGTTAATTGTCCGCTGGTTTAAACCCAAACTCTATGAATGTTACGGCCTTGGATTGGGGCATCATTGCAGCCTTCTTTATTATCTCACTGCTCATCGGTCTGTTTACTGCTAAATCTGCCGGGAGCTCTGCCAAAGAGTTTTTCCTTTCCGGCAGAAACATGCCCTGGTGGCTTCTGGGGGTCTCCATGGTGGCGACCACCTTCTCTGCCGACACGCCAAACTTGGTGACTGACATCGTCCGTAAAAACGGTGTGGCGGGCAACTGGGCCTGGTGGGCGTTTTTGCTGACGGGGATGCTGACCGTGTTTGTATATGCCAAGCTCTGGAGAAGATCGGAAGCGACGACAGATTTGGAGTTTTACGAGATGCGCTACTCCGGCAAAGGAGCCGCCTTTTTGAGAGCTTTTCGTGCGATTTATTTGGGAGTATTCTTCAACGTGGTCATCATGGCGACGGTGTCCCTTGCCGCCATCAAAATCGGCGGAGTCATGTTGGGTCTTTCACCGGTTCAGACTTTATTGATCGCTTCTATAGTGACCGTGGTTTATTCTTCCTTAGGTGGCTTGAAAGGGGTTTTATTGACAGATTTCTTCCAGTTCTTTATTGCGATGATCGGCTCTTTCGGAGCGGCCTATTTTATCCTAGACCTTCCGGAAATTGGCTCTTTGGGCAACCTCTTGTCACACGAAGTCGTCGCGACCAAGCTCGATTTTCTGCCGAACTTCAACGATCCTAATGTGTACATTCCGTTGTTCATCATGCCGATCGCCATCCAGTGGTGGGCGACATGGTATCCTGGTGCAGAGCCAGGCGGTGGAGGCTACATCGCCCAGCGTATGCTTTCTGCGAAAGACGAAAAAAATGCAATCGGGGCGACCTTGTTTTTCAACATTGCGCACTATGCGTTGAGACCATGGCCTTGGATCCTTATTGCATTGGCATCTTTGGTGATCTTCCCGAATATTTCAGACTTGCAGACTGCATTCCCCCACATTCCTGCGGACAAACTGGGCGATGACTTGGCCTATCCTGCGATGCTTACCTATCTTCCGACTGGCTTGATCGGTATCGTGCTCGCGTCATTGATTGCGGCAGTGATGTCTACACTTTCGACGCACCTTAACTGGGGATCAAGCTATATTGTGAATGACTTTTATCTGAGATTTGTCAAACCTGAAGCTACAGACAAGCAATTGGTAGCAGTGGGACGGATCTCCACAGTGGCATTGATGGCACTCTCAGCTGTGTTGGCTTTGGCACTTTCGTCAGCCTTGGATGCGTTCAATATCTTGCTTCAGATCGGTGCTGGTACGGGTTTGATCTTTATCCTGAGATGGTTTTGGTGGAGAATCAACGCCTACACCGAGATCTCCGCGATGGCGATTTCTTTCGTGGTTGCGATCTTCTTTGAAGTGATCAACCCGAAAGTAAACTGGATCTTGATCCCGGAAAACCAAGCCTATTTGAAATTGGTTTATTCCGTTTCGATTACGACAGTGGGGTGGTTGCTCGTAACCTTCCTTACCGCACCTGAGAAAGATGAAGTGCTATTGTCTTTTTACAGAAAAGTAACACCCGCCGCATTTGGCTGGAAAAAAGTATTGGACAGATATCCTGCTGAAAAGCAAGATCAAGGTGCTTTGCCAAAAGAATTGGGATTGATGCTGACTGGGACTGTTATGGTCTATGCGGCATTGTTTTCCACCGGTTTCTTTATCTATGGAAATATGGTCGGAGGAGCAATTGCGGCAGTAATCGCCCTTGTAGGCGGAGGGATCATCATCAAAGCCTGGAAAAATCTACATTAACTAGTTCTGCTAGGTTTCCATAATCGGAAAAATCCTGTCTCATCTACCGAGGCAGGATTTTTTCATTGTCAAAGTAGCAAAAAGCAAGAGCTAAGGGTCAATTGCTGCTTGGGATCAAATATGGGTAAACCCGTCCGGAGAGTTAATCGACAAACTTGACCGAATTCATCAGATGGGTCATGTCGATCTTGATGTATTCGATGACCGGTGCAAGTGAGTCGTTTTTCATGGCTGTGTTGAAATACAAAGCTCCGCGAAGGAAGTGTCGCGTAGAGTCAGTTACGAAAAACTGAAACTGGGTCGGAACTTCTCCGGAAAGTTCTGCCACAACTGCTGTGTATCCGTTCGGTGTCACCAGAATGCCCTCCTCGATTCCGTAGGCTTTGATTTGGTGCTTAGCCGTGAGCTTGAAAGCATCGCTCGAAAGGGATTCAAAGTCGGCGCCTTCTGGGCCGATTTTCTTGTAGGTCAGATGGACTTTGGCTCCGAAATCTTTGTAATTCAGGTTGATCCAAGCCTTTTCCGCCAGGTTAAAAGAATCCGCCTCAACCTGACTGGCTTGGGCATAATCCAGCTCATAGGGATAGTCTCCGTCAAGGCTTTCGAACGAATGCGGGGGTAAATCAATCTTGTTATATCCGGTAGGTTTGGGTAGCCAGGTGTTTTCGCAGGCGGTCAAACCTAAAATGACAAGCGGCAGAGCCAACAGTTTCTTCATGGATCAAAATTAGGTTTTCCATTTGAATTGAATCGGGAATAGCAGAACTTTAACGATAAACCAAAAATCTTACCCATGAAAACGTCTATTAAACTTTCATTTGCAGTGTTTTTTTCTGCAAGCCTGATGCTTTTTGTATCGCTCGCTCAAGCACAAACCTCGGAGAATGAATTTCTATCCAAGTTTGAAAACAGCAAAAAATTCACCCTGGACGTGCTGGCAAAAATGCCGGATTCGGGAATGGACTACAAGACCGACCCTGGAGCAATGTCCTTCAAAGAGCAGATCAGCCACATCGGCGATGCCATAGTCGGAATCTCACAGGGATTTCTCAAGGGAGCAGAAGATGCCCCTAAGTTAGATTTAGAGACAGCTTCAAAAGCAGATTTGGCAAAGTATGTAGCGGATGCGTATGACTACGGAATTGCGACCTGCAAAGCGTTGAGTGATGCAGATGCTGCCGAGGAGATCGAAGTGTTCGGCAACAAGGTGACTCGAAGACAAGTCGAAGCGCTGTTGATCGACCATAGTACCCACCACCGAGGTTCCGCTATTGCTTATTTGAGGGCCAATGGCGTCGAGCCACCTGCCTTTGTAGGATTCTAAACTGCATTCAGTTTAAAACAAAAAAACGCTAAAACCGACATCGGCTTTAGCGTTTTTTATTTACATGACTTTAACTTTTTCAGCTAAACCTTAGGAAACTAGGGGATTTTGATCTCCCATCTACTGTTTTTCGTTATTTCCCTTTTCCTCCGATCATGGTACCCACAGTCTTGAAGATAATCTCCAAGTCGGTGAGAATGTTAACTTCCTGTAGATAACCCAGGTCGAGTTTCATGCGCTCTACCATCTGATCCACGTTCTCCGCATAGCCATAGCCCACTTGTCCGATTGAGGTGATTCCTGGTTTCAAGGCGAGCAATTTCCAGTAAGCAGGTGCCTTTTCAGTTATCTGTCGAATAAAAAATGCTCGCTCTGGTCTTGGGCCTACAATAGACATTTCGCCTTTTAGCACATTCCAAAATTGGGGAAGTTCGTCCAAATGTGTTTTCCGCATAATGTTTCCCCATGGTGTGATTCTTGGATCGTCGTCACTAGTCGTTTGCGGACCGTTTACTTCTGATTCCACGATCATACTTCTAAACTTGTAGATATAGAAAGGGATTCCGTTTCTGCCGATTCTCTCTTGCTTGTAAAACGCAGGCCCCTTCGAGCTGAGTTTGGTGATCAACAAAACGGTAAGGAAGATCGGAAGCCCGAGAAGCATTATCACACTGGAAAATAAAATATCAAAACTTCGCTTGGCAAAGCGCGTGGTCATCTCGATCCCGTCAAAGATCACTTCTCGCACGGTGTCTGTGGACACGCGGTAGAGGTCTATAAAAGTCGGAAGGGAGGCTTGCCCTCTGTACTCTCTGAGTACGTATTCTTGGTTTTGGTTAAATGCTGCCATGATTGAAAGAATTTTATCGTGATAGTAGTTGGTGACAAACAATTTCCAATTAGCATACCACGACCTATTGCGTCAGTAGATCAAAAAGATTTTTTAGGTTAGTAGAAGTGCCAAATTTGACTTTCAAAATTTAAAAAAGTGCCTTCTCAGTTAATGAGGGTAGTTTTTCTGAAAAGGTCTAGGTTTTACTTAAGCAGAATTTTTCCGAAAAAAATGTGGAAATCTATTTTTTGAGATACTCCACACATTGTTTACACCTGCTACAAGAAGGCTCGAATATGTGGAAAATGGTTCACTTGTGTTTTCTCCAATGCGTAGAATGCATGGAAAGGGAAGATTTGGCCGAATGGGGCAGGGAAGGGTGCATTAGGCCTAATCGATATCCGATCCACTTTGCCGCTAAAGAAGCTATAGTCTTAGGTAAGAGTAATGGATTGTTTTTCCACACATAGGCTAGCTCAGATCTAAGGTAGTTCATGCCTTCCTTGCCCGCTGTCCCGAATTTTTCGAAAATCCAGGGATTGTCACGATGAAAAACTCCGATATCAAAATACCGTCTGAATTCCTCTGCCACCGAATAATCATGGGAGTGGCGAACCCTTGCTTCTGCTAAATACGCCATCTCCCAGTCCTTCAAGATCATTTGTCCGGCGATCAACACGTCCTCCCCCAGTATATTGTCCGAGGGGAAACCGCCCGCATCGAAATAGGCCTGACTTCTATAGGCAGCAAAGGAATTAGAGCAGGAGATTGTCCGGATGCCCAATCTGTCCCGGTCTTCAATCGTACGGATTTGGGACTTATCAGGATAATTGAAGAGGCGAGAGTGGGACTCCAGCACTTTGGCGTTGCGGTGGGGGAGTTGTTGACCATAGCACATTCCCAGTTTGGGATTGCTTTGGAAGGCCTGAACCATACGTTCGATGGCATCCGGATTTTCCAGGATGGCATCTTGGGTCAAAAAGACGAAAACGTCCGCATCGGGATAGTTGGTCACCGCTAGATGACGCGTCCCGCCATGGTCAAAGTCTTTTTTGTCCAGCGTCATCAGGTCATGGGCCACCCCCTGAAGGTATCCAAGCGTACCATCCGTCGAGCCGGAATCGACGATCACTAGGCGGTGGATCGGAAATGTTTGCTTTTGAATTCCAGCCACCACCTCCTCCATTCTGGAGCCACCATTTAGCGTTGGGATATACAGGTTCACTTTCATGACTTGCTCAGATTAATTTTCAATTACGTTTACCTCCGCAAAGTCCGTCGTCCCGATGATCCGCTTTTCTTGGACTGTCGCAGTTCCTTTGCCGACGAACACCAGGGTTGGTTTTCCATCGGCACCGAGATGCTCATTTCCCTCGAGACGAAGTCGGTCGGGGAAGTTGCTTTTCAGCGTCAGGTTTTCTTCCCCGCCAGGGATCACCTCGATTGTATTGTCTTGAATTAGCAGATTGGGACTGCCTTCGTCAAAGATCACCGGGCCACTTGATCGAATCAGATTTCTGCTCAGACGGACATTCTTTGCAGGTTTTCGAATTGCAACCGCAGTCGTTTTTAGACTTTCGATCCGATTGTCTTCGATCACGGCACTGTCAACATTAGCCAACAACAATACATTGGAATCACTGGTGTTTTTTAAATCGTTGTCCCTCAGGATCAAATTCCCTTTCATATTGATATTAAATCGTGCGTGGGAAAAAGAGCTGGAAAGTACTTCAAACTGCTCTACTTCAATTTGGTTTGGCAAAGAGAGCGAGCCGATTTTACTGTCTCTGACCAGGATGCGCTTGGCTTTGGCGTTTGCCATCAGATTGATACTGCTGTACTGGCTGGATTCGATCCGGAGCTCACCGAGATTCAGGACTATTTCCACCTGATTATCAGCTTGATTTTCTTTGGTCAAAAGCGTGCCGCAGTCCTCGATATACAGTGCCGGGCGGTTGTTGCCGATGGCCTGATTGCGATAGATGACGATATCGGAGACATTGATCAGCGTACCAAATCCAGAACCATCGGGTGTGGATTTTCCATTGACAAAACCATTGTCGCAGCTCAGGTTGTAAGCGATAGTCGTGTTGATCTCTTTGGCGTTTTCGGGAGAGCGGTTGTTGATGTCTATCCCATCAGCGGCGTTTTGATCCAGTATATTGCCGGAGAAATTGTAGTCGTTTTCTTTTCCGCTGTTCCCAAAAGCGACTTGGATAGCAGACATCCCATTGTGGTGGATAGTATTATTCAGGACTTCCGCTTTGCGTGAGCCATGGATGAAAATGCCATTTTCTCCGTTGTGAAAAATCTCAGAATCCCGGATAGAAATTGTGTTGCTGGAGAGAACCCGAATGCCTGTGCCGGGCTGGTAGGAGTGAGTCTCTGTTCTGCCACTGCCAAAGTGGTGAATGCGGGTCGAGCTCACATCAAGCCCGCTGACTTGAAAAGCCAAGATGCCGGGGTAGGCTCTGAACTTGGTGGAGTCACCCTCCAGATCGGAGTTCACGATTCGGATATTTTGGCACTTGGTGAGATGTATGCCTTCATTTTTTGATTTTGCCCGAATCGAAATATAGATGTCGGCCACGCCTTCTCCCTTCAAAAGTGGATTCGGTGAGTTTTGCTTTTCGATCGAATACTCGCCGGATTTTGCATCAGCATGATGGGCTAAAATCCCCCTGGAAATCAAATGAACTCCGGATCTGAGCTGAAGCGTCCGCACCAGAAAATTTCCCTCCGGAATAAATACCGTGTCTCCAGGACTTGCTTTGTCCAACACTTGCTGGATCGGTGCAGTGTTGTCACTTGTACTATCACCGATTGCTCCAAAGTCAGTGACGTTCAGACGGACCCCGCCAGAATAATCCGCCGGCTGCAAATCGCTTTTTGGATTCTGGAAGAGCGTAAGGAGCAAAAGAAAAAAAGAAGGAATGGATTGCATTTCATTGATGGTTTTAAGCCAAGATGGTCTCCCAAGTCTGTGCGGCGGTTTTTTCCCAGGAGAAGTCCTTGGCTCTTTCCAGGCCTCTTTGGACACAGTGGAGATAGGCGCTCTGATCATGGACCAGAAGCTCGATTCCCCGCTGAATCGCCTCGACTTTACCCGGCGCAACGCAAATGGCCGCTCCGCCTGCAATCTCAGGCAGGGAAGACTCTGAGGAGGTGAGCACCGGCGTACCCGAAGCCATCGACTCGATCACTGGAAGACCGAAGCCTTCCATCTTAGAAACAAACAGCGTAGCGTGCGCGCCTTTGTAGACTGCAGGGAGATCTTCTTCTGGAATCATACCCAAAAACCTTACCCTACTTTCGATTCCCAGTGAGCGGATCAAATTTTCAATCTCAGGATCTCGATGTCCTGAAAGGGCAAAAACAAAGTCTTGTGGGATATTGGCTCGAGAGAAAGCCTCCATCATCGCCGGGATATTTTTGTAATTCCGTCGGTTGCCCACGTAGAGAAAATAGGGTCTGTCCATCTCAAATTCCCGTTCGTTTCGCATGAAATTCTCACCCACTCCGTTGTAGATTACCCGGATTAGATCGGCTGGGATTTCAAGATGATCTACCAGGAGGGACTTACTGTACTTGGAAACGGTGATGATTTTCTTAGCTTTTTTGGCCAAGGGACCAATTACCCAACGGTAGTATTCTTTGTGCAGCCGTGAGTAGAAGAACAAATGCATCAGATCGTGTATGGTAAAGACGAAAGGCATGTCCGAAAAGAGTGGAGGGATAAAAGTCGGGCTATAAAATACTTCTGCATCGAACTCCTTGGCTTTTTTTGCCAGGTGATAAGGAGCCAAAAAACCAGCAGGATTCTTTTCTTGCAGGAGTGGGATTGCTTCAACGGAGTCAGGCTTCCTGGCCATGACCTCCCGGTAGAGTCTGCCGATTCCGGTTTCTCCGTCCCAGCTGGAATCGATCAAAACTTTGGTCCGGTTCATATAGCTTTGATTTTGGTTTGTTGAAAATCGATCCTCCTTTGGGTGCCTACCATCCAGATTAAAACAAAATAAACGACGATGTCATTGTCATAGCCTGAATACAGGATCATCATGATCGCGAGGATCGGAAGGAAAAGGACAATCCATAAGCCGACTTGACTCACTTGCTGGAAGCAGGTTTTGAAAAACAGTCCGACAAAAAGGATAAATGCGAGAAATCCGATGATCCCAAACTCGACATAGGTCGTCATCAGCGTGTTGTGGATATGGGGCTCTCCACGGTAGAATTTGGCGTTTTGCTCTAGGAATCTACCTGCCTCGAGAAATCCCCCGCCCCAAATGGAAAGGTCGGAAAAGTGACTGAAGAACGCGCTCCAATAAACAAGCCTGATCCCCATTCCGTCGTTGGACGAGGTGATCGAGTCGATGCGGACCACTTGGGTAAGGAAAAAAGGGAGTGCAATCGCGAGGACGAGTAGCAGAGCGATCCTCCATTTTCTCTCCAAAATCATCCAACTCAACGCGAAAATACCAATCAGAAGCGCCACCATCGGCGTCCTGGATAGACTCAGGAATGCAATCAAAAATATAAACAAGATCCGCAATGCGCTCAGTTTTTGACTTCTAAGTACTGGGATAAAAACAAAGACAGAACCCAGAAGCGCAATTCTGGCCCCAAACATATTTTTGTCTTCCAAACCCCAATAGTAGAGCGCCTTTCGATATAGCCCACTGGCCTGCCCTGAGGTGTCCGATCCTAGAATCAGGCGAAAATCAAATGAGGAATGGTAAACCAAGAGCTGGACGAGCGACAGCAGCAATAAAATTCCCAGCGCCCAGTCAAGAAAATAAGTCAATCTGACATTGTCACGCTTGCGGAGCCAATGGATGGAGCAGGCCAAGAATAGCATATTGACCACGAGTTTGGCTGCGTTGCTGATTTCCAACCCTTGACCTGAATAGGTGAGACCGAAGATCAGTAATCCATAAGCCACATAAACAGTCAGGGCAATGGTCCATTTTTCGAGCTGAACGGGTCTGGATTCCCAGAGGAAGAATAGGGACGAAGCGAGAAAAAAAAACGGGTAGACTTTCCATGGAACAAAAATGCTGATCAGTGACAATAGAAAAAGCACTTCCCCCAAGGTAACTGATCGCCGGTTAAAACCCGATGGCGACACTGAGCCGGTGGCAAGGGAGGGACGCATATCAATCCGTGAATTTTTTAGATTTTGTTTCTTGGATGACTTGGCTGTATTCTGAGATTAGTCGGCTTTTGTCCAGAAAGTGAGAAACAGAAAATGACGCAGCAGCGCTCAGACGATTGTATAGTGAGGGGTAGTCGTATATTCTGACGATTGCTTCGCCCAAGGAATTTGGCTGTTCGGGAGAGCAGATTAACCCGTTTTTTTCATGTTTGACACTTTCGCTCAGCCCACCTTTTCCTGAAGTGATTACAGGAATGCCATTGGCCAATGCCTCTATGGCCACCATTCCGAGCGGCTCTTCCCAAAGGCTCGGCACCACGAGGATATCGATCGTTTTTAGAAATTCGTTGGGTTTAACGTAGCCAACAAATTCAACCGGAGAAATTTTAGCCAAAGCCCGAAACTCTTCCAAAGTAGCATCATCACCTTTTCCGGCTATTTTCAGCGTTCGGGGGATACTCAGTTTTTGAAATTGATCGATCAGCCACGCTACTCCTTTCACCTTTGAGACTGTGCCCAGATAGCCTAAGATTAGTTTTTCTCTTGGTTTCCGTACTCTCGGAGGTTGGGGTTCGGGGGCTGTTCGGACATTATAGATGACCTGCTTGGAGGCCTGGGAAAAATAGCCCGCGGAAGTGAACCGATTTAAGATACTTTGACTGATCCCCACTACAGCACTTACTTTGGAAGAGTTCTTTGCATGACTGTATCGCAGGAGTTGGCAACTCATGCACTGATCCTCGCAGGGAATCCCAGCTTTGTTCATATTACTGTTGGGGCACAGCAGGTAGAAATCGTGAAGCACCTGGATGATGGGGACACCGAGCGCATAGATTTCATCCCAAACGGCGATAGACCAGCCGGCCAAATTATGACAGGAAACCACACTAGGCTGTTCGTCTTTAAGGATTTGTCGAATTTTCTTGCCCATGGTAAGGTTTTTTCGATCCCGGGCATGCCACGCCATCTTAGCAAGTGTTGACGGTTGGGTATCCAAATAAGGCCAGTATGCGTTTTCCAACGGAACACGATAGACTTTTACTCCATTCAGCTCGTCCACCTTGGGTGCAGGTTCGGGGTGCAGGCTGGCGACCACCACCTCATGACCCAAGCTTTTCATGCCCTCCACGATCAGTTGGAGTGACAGCTCGGCTCCGCCCTTGATCAGAGGACTGTATAGGGAATTGATGTAGAGTATTTTCATCGTTTGAAAATTAAGATAAAAGGTCCCGATACAAACTGGAGAGCCCATTTATTGCGATCAACGGATCATTCTCTTTTCGAATCAAATCCTGCATTTTTTTGCCCATTTGCAAAAGGCTGAGCCTGTTTTCTTGCTTGATTTCCAATGCTTTTTGGAGGGCATTGCGGAGTTTCGATTCATGTTCCGACTCCGATACATAGGAATAAGCAAAGACATCTGATTGCCCGGCAGCAAGTTCATCAATGGTGCCAATTCTCGGACAGATCACGGTGCGGGCATAGGAAAAAGCCAGGATTACCGTCCCTGAATTGAGACTGCTCCTCAGATCATAAGGCAAAATCAATAGGTCAGAATCTCCAATCAACTCCGGGATTTGATGGTCGTCGACAAAACCCAATTTGAGCTGGACCTGTTCTGCATTTGTCGCCAAACTTTGAAGCTCATGGGCATAAGCTTCCGTGGCGGGCTTTCCCGCTATCGTCAACTGCACACCTTCAAATTGCCGACACACCCGGATCAATAGCTCCAGATTTTTATAGGGCTTCACAGCTCCCATAAAGAGGAGCTTTAGTGTACTTTGCTGTTTTTCGGAAGGACTGGCAATTGGACCATAGGTACCGATAAAGTTAGGGTGCGGGATTAGGACGACTTTTGTCCGAAACCTGGGATAAATTTCTCTCAATACACTGGCAGTTTCGGCACAATGGATCACGACTGCGTCGACGCTTTTGAGTAGTAGCTTTACGAGAACTCTGCTGAGGTTCCCAGACCCTTTTTCATGGGAAAGGCGGTTGTGCATTGTCCAGACGAGCTTTTTCCCGCTTGCTTTAATAGCCAAGAGCGCAACGGTTTTTCGGAAAAAACTCTTCCACATCGCTGACTTGGAGCTCTCATCCAGATTTTCAAACCAATTTAAATGCACCAGTTGGATCGATTTGAAGTGAGTTGGGCTTTTGAAGAAATCATCTAAACCATTCACCAAAAACCCATTTGCTTCGATTCCTTTCACCAGAATACCGACGTATTGATTTTCCGAGTTTTCCGGAGGGTTGAAAATTATCGGAATCGGAGCATTCTCTGAATTCATCATTGTTGAAAACTCTTTAAAAAAGTAACTGCAATATCACGGCTAGACAAGCCGAACTTCTGTCGGTTATTCCACCAATTCCTGGCTTTTGCTATTCGATTGCTTTTCATCGATATCAGTATCGTATAGGAGCGACGCTTTTGCATCAGCCTATCGAAATGAGTCAGCAGGTAGTCTTTCGCAATCTGATCGATCTCATCTGCGGGTTTATTTTTCAAAAAATCCCGGAGCCAATCCGCATAGCCCAGATTCGCCTCCATCTTGGTCAGGTCACTTCCGGTGGAGGTGATGGATTGCGTATTACTCCGATACTCAAAAACGGGTCGGTTGGTATGGGCGATCCCATGCTCCCGCGATGCAACGAACGCTGTGATGTCATCAGAGCCCCAAGCCAAGGGAAGGTGGAAGAATCCGCCCTGCGCCCGAAGAGCAGCGGTACGATAGACATAATCCGAGATGTAGTTGGAGCGCAGCTGCTCCAGGCGCTGCCAGATGGAATCAAAGACGTGTTCAAAGGCTGGCAATGCTGGCGTAAGGCGCACAGTATCCCCATCGTCGTTGATGATTTTGCTTCGGCAGTGGTAGACGTTTAAGTCAGGAAATTTTTCTATCAACGCCGCGAACTCGCTGAGGTAGTCAGGATGAAGGCGGTCGTCGTCCCCCATAATGAGTAAAAATTCCCCAACTGCGATAGAAAGACATTTATTCCAGTTGTCGACGAGGTGATAGGCTCCCACATTTTTTTCATTGGCAAAATACCGGATTCTTGGATCAACAAACTTCTTCACCACCTCTTCCACGGGCTGGGGAGAGCAGTCGTTGAGGATGAGCAATTCAAAGTCGTCGTTAGTCTGTGTCAGAATACTCTCAATACATTCCTGCAAAAAGCTGCTCTTGAATGCGGGGATACAGATAGAAAATTTGACCATCGTTGACTTATTTGACTCTTTTGGTAATCCGTTGAACAAGGGCACTGAGGAATTGTTTTTCTTCGGATCTAATCAGAAACGCGCCGACCATTCCCAAAAATATCAGTAAAAACACACCTGAATTTACGATCATTTTTAGCCACTCAGAATCTCCCAATGCTAGCCACTTTTGCAATCCGTAGGCTCCGCCAAAGGACAAAAGCCCTGCCGCCAAGGCTGGGATGAAGGAAGTGGTTAAGATCTTTCGACTGCTCAAGTGAAGGATCTTTGGGATATAGTACACATAAAAAAAGCCAATTTGTATAGACATGTACACCAGATAGCCCAATACCGCTGCGCCCACGTTCATCGTCGGAGCGAGAATCACGGTGATCGGGAGGGACACAATACACGAGATGGCAGATGAGTAGATCAGTGCCTTTGTTTTGCCGGAGGAAAGTACCAGACTTGCCACCGGTGTATTGTGCATGTTGAGCAGGACGGTGAGCAGCCAGAGGTTCAGCCAGGGAGAAAGGTAGAGGTAGTCGGGCCCCATGTACACGCCTAGTAGATCGCGGGAATTGAGGATAAGAATGAACACGACAAAGCACAGAAAGATCGAGATGTAGCGCGTAGCCTCTAGGACCATCCGCTCCATCTTGGCCGGATTTCCTTCCGCATAGACCTTGGAGGCAGACGGCAGTAACACTTGGAGAAAGATACTTCCAAACGAGATGACCAACATCGCAATCGTCTGAATCACACGGTAATCGGTCAGCACGTCAATACTGGAAGCATATCTCGCCAAGAGGATCGGCCGGAGCTCATTAGCAGTCAACTGGAAAATTCCCATCAGAAAAATCGCAGCGCTGTATCCGATGATTTCTTTGAATATCGGCAGATCCCATTTGGGAAGCAGGAGTTGGGAAAGCCGGAGCGGAAAGACCTTTAGCCTGACGATGTTCATGGGAATGGGCAGCAGCGTAGCCAAGGTGTACCCCAAGAAGTAAGCAGGAAGAGACCATTTGAAATGGATTGCTGTCAAGGCTACGCCAAAATTAGCTAGGCTGCTGATCAAAAATGCACGATTGACGTAGCCTAATTCGTCTTTTGCGCTCAGCAACTGCACCACAACATTGGAGAGCCAGTTTGGGATAGTACTGGCCGAAAGGATAAACATCATCGTCTGATAGACGGGAATTTGATCGGGGGAAAGCTTAAAGAAAAATTCCCCATTAAACGCCATAAACAGGAAGACCAGCGCATTGAATAACCCGATGATGCCGTAAAAGATGACGCCGGACTTTGACGCTCTGCTGATCGAATTCCAATCGCCTTTTGCTTCCCATTGCGAAAGGAACCGCACCGAACCAACGTTCATGCCTAGGTCCATCAGACGGAGGTAGGCATTGAGCGAAAATGCCAAAGCAATAAGGCCATAGTCGCCTTTGCCGTAATAACCTACCAATAGAGGAATCGTGATGAATTTTGCACCCGCATCCAGAATTTTGGAAAGGATGCCCCATACCGATCCGGAAAAAATGCGCTTTGCTGCGGGCGATGGGCTTTTCAAGTCAGAGATGTTTGATAAAATTTGTACTCGCCACCTTTCCAAAAGTAGGCCAAAACTTAGGACGCTTTTGGATTACCTTAGCGTAGCGAAATTAATATGCTGAAAAACAAGGTCGAGTTTCGGGCTTGGCAAGGAATTTAGTCATCTTTTCCCAATCAACATTGCAGACAGGATAAGAGCCTGCATTTTAAAACTGGAAAATTCAATGCGAGACATACTTATTATCGGCGCCTTTGATCGATACAATTACGGGGATCTCCTTTTTCCCATCATCTTGGAAAAACAGCTTCAATCCTATGGGCTGGATTTTCGGTTTCAATTTTTTGGTTTGGTCAGAAGTGATCTAAGGCCTCAAGGTGGTATCCCTACGCAGGGACTTCGGGAGTTTTATCGCCAATGCTCCGACGTCAATCACCCCGTTCACGTAATCATCGCGGGGGGTGAAGCCTTGGGAGTAACCTGGAACTCACTCTATGCGGCTCTGAATCCACTTTTTCAGAAGATCAACTACCGCCATAAAAAGATAAACAAGATTCTCGATCTCAATGCGCTCACGAAAGCGTTTCTCAAGGGGAAGACGCCACTTCCCTTTCTATTGGACAAAAGAGATTTCCCAGGAATAAAATCGGTACTGCTCAATTCTTTGGGTGGATCGGGACTCAGTGCAGCGACTTTTGCGAAGTTTCCCGAGCTGAAACCCAATCTTCAACAAGCCGATTATTTCGCAGTTAGAGATGAGGTGACGCTTCAAAATGTACTAAAAGCAGGATTGAAAGCCGATCTGTTTCCTGACTCGGCGATTTTGATGTCGGAGTTTTTTCCCGTGGAAACTCTTGAAGCTAACGTGAGTCCTGAAGTAAAATCCTATGTGGAAAAAAATAAGGGGAAGTTTGCTTTTGTACAGATCAATAAGAAAACCACTAGAGGGCATGAAACGACCATTGCTGCGGAACTGGATCTGGTGTATGGGGAGGGAGATACCAAATTGTGTTTTTGCCCCATCGGGAAGGCACTGGATCACGACGATCACGAGGCTCTGCAAAATCTAGGTAAGCTGGTAAAATCGCCGTTTACCTACTTCGATGCCGACACGATCTGGGATATCATGTATCTGATCGCCAACTCAAAATGCTACATCGGGACGAGTCTTCATGGAGCGATTACCGCGATGAGCTATGCAGTGCCGCATGTCGGATTGAAAGTGGAAAAGCTCAGTGCTTATCTAGGTACTTGGGGTATCGAAAGCAACAAGGATGCGGTCGAGTTTTCCGGTTTGTTTGAGCGGTTTGTGACCGCTACTTCAGTTTCAAATGACCTACTCGAAGAATCTAGAGATCGGCAGTTTGCAGAAATTCGAAAGGCTTTTGACATGATGGTGGAGGCGATGACTTCGAAAAAGGATATGGACTAGGTCCTGCTATTGGATGGAAAAGCAGGGCAGAAGGGCCTTTGCACAAAAATTTTAAGCATATCTCCCCACCTCAAATCCCTGGATTTCCATAGAAGGGTCTTTTTGCTGATGAAGTTCGGCGACGATTTTTCCAGAGGCAGGCGCCAAAGAAACCCCCATCATTGAATGGCCGCTGTTCACCAGCACGTTGCTATAGTTTGGTGCGAAACCGAGGTATGGCAAACCGTCGGGAGAACAGGGACGGAGCCCTTTCCAGATCTTGCCCTCTTCAGGAAACTTGGCTTGAAAGTCCGGATAGTACCTGTTGATGGCTTCATAGATTCCCTTCACCCGGTTTTTGTTGATCGACTGATTCGTTCCTGCGATTTCCATTGTCCCTCCAAATCGGACGGTTTTTCCGTACGGGCTGACGGCGACTTTTTGCTCGGTCAGGATCGCGGCCAGCTTGATTTCCGGTTTGTTTTCCTGAAGGAAAGAGTAGCCCTTTCCACCCATCATCGGAAGGGGAAATCCAAGCATGTTAGCCAGTTCTTCTGACCAAGATCCGCCGCAAAGGATCACTTTTTCTAAGTCGAACTTTCCTTGATCCGTAATGACGGCAGTGACTTTTGAAGCGGTTTTTTCGAAGCCTGTCACTTGCGTGTTCGTTAGGAATTTTACTTCTTTTTCAGCCAGGTATTTTTTCAAAAAACCATACAAAGCTCCCGGATCCAGATGTGCGTCGCCTGTGAAATGCACCGCACCACGTGCTTTGAGCTCAAGGTTGGGTTCTGCTTTTCGGATGTCTTCCGGAGTCAGAATATCGACGTCGAGTCCGTGTTTTCTGGCCAAATGAGCAAATTCGGTTTCTTCCCTTTCCATCGCCTCGGATTGGTAGGCCATCAGCAGGCCTTTTTCCTGAAGTGCCAAAGCAGCATCGGGATGTTCTTCTTTGAAGTCCAGATAGAGCGCTTTGCTGAGCAAACTGAGGTTTTTGAGAAAAGGAATGGCCTTCTTCACTTGACTTTCATTGGCCGCTTTGAAGAAAAGCATGCACCACTTAGCCAGTTTCATATCCAAACGGGGATGGATGTAAAAGGGACTTTTGGAGGAAAACATCCAAGAAATCCCCTTGCTGATCATCCCCGGAGCCGCCAATGGGATAATATGACTCGGCACGATCATACCGGCATTGCCCGTCGAGCAATTTTCAGACAGGTCTGTCCGATCGATCACCGTGACTTCGACACCTTCTTTTTGAAGAAAATAAGCAGAAAATAAACCGACGATGCCGCCGCCGATGATGAGGGTTGGTTTCATGAATAAGTATCAAGTAGCTAGTAGCAAGACGCCAGACAATGAAAGTTGGAAGTCTTGATACTTGTGTCTAATATCTAGCGTCTGTTTAGATGACTTGAAATCCATGGACATACGGGTCGTCGTCGTCCAGGATGATCGTGTTGTATCCATAGACTTTGGCCCAGCCTTCGATGCTCGGGATGATGGCAGGCTTGTCGCCGATCTCGGTGACTTCCTCGATCCGACCGATAAATTTGGAGCCAATGAAGCTCTCGTGGATAAACTCGTCGCCGGGCTTTAGCCAGCCTTTGGCAAACCACTGTGCCATGCGCGCCGAGGTGCCGGTACCGCAGGGTGAGCGGTCGATGGCTTTGTCACCGTAGAATACGGCATTTCGTGCGGTACTCGTAGGGTCCAAGGTTTTCCCCGTCCAGAGCACGTGAGAAAGTCCACGGATCTTGTCATGTTCGGGATGGATGAACTCATATTTTTCATTCATCTTTTGGCGAAGATTTCGTGCCATCGAGATCAGTTGCTCGGCTTTGAAGTGTTCGATTCCGGGGAAGTTTTCCTGTGGATCGACGATGCAGTAGAAGTTGCCGCCATAGGCTACGTCTACCGTCAATTTCCCAAGCTCCTCGCTTTCGATTTCCAATGCTTCGGCAGCCAGGAAGCTTTTCACATTGGTCAACTTCACAGATTTGACCTTCGTGCCTTCCTGCTTATATTCGATCAGCACGAGCCCGGCAGGCGCTTCCATTCGGAGAAAGCCGGGGGTTTTGGGTTGAATCAAACCTTCTTCAATCGCAATGGTAATCGTTCCGATCGTGCCGTGTCCGCACATGGGCAGACAGCCCGAAGTCTCGATAAAGAGTACCGAGAAGTCATTTTCAGGATCGTGAGGAGGGAAAAGCATGGACCCAGACATCATGTCGTGGCCGCGCGGCTCAAACATTAGGCCGGTACGAATCCAGTCCAGGTTTTCCAGAAAATACTGGCGCTTTTCCAGCATGTTGTTTCCTTTCAGAAAGGGAACTCCGCCGGAAACTACCCGGACGGGATTGCCGCAGGTGTGGGCATCTATGCAGCTAAAGGTGTGACGTGAAGCCATCTATTGGAATGCAAAATTCTAAAATTGTAAGATTTGAAAATTGGCGACACCCTGAGCGACTAGAGTCGCGAAGTCGAAGGGTCCTCGACTCCGCTCGGACTGACATAATTTTGTTGGAAGCCGAAGGGCATAAACTCACTTCTCGTAATTTCCATTTACCAGTCTCCAGATTCCCAGCGGATTTCCATCTCGCAAAGCATCAGGAAGCAAATCCTGTGGCATATCTTGAAAAGCGATGGGTCGGGCAAATCGCTTGATGGCATGAGCGCCAACAGAGGTACTGTTTGCTGCGGTAGTTGATGGATAAGGTCCGCCGTGCTGCATCGCATAGCCAACTTCCACACCCGTCGGTGCGCCTTTGAAGAGTAGGCGGCCACACTTTTCCTCTAACAAATTGATCAGGAAAAGTTGATTTCTCAACTCTTCTTCCTCCGCCCAGACGGTGATCGTCAGCTGTCCGTGGAGGTTTTTGGCGATTTCGGCCAATTCGTCCTCAGACTGATAGACCACCATCATGGCAAATGCGCCGAAGACTTCTTTTTGGAAGACTTTGTCCGCCAGCCAATCTGCCGCTTTGATCTCTGCCAAGGCCGTACTACCATTGATCAGGTGTTTGGGATCGGCCACTTTGACCCAGCGAAGCTCTTCACGAGACTCCAAAAACTGAATCGAGTCGTAATAGGCTTGCGCGATCCCGGGATGGAGCATCGGTGCGCCAGCGATATCTTTTAACTCCTCCGCGATGGCATTTTCAAAAGTTTTTGCCTGGCTCTCCGGCACGAAGATCAAGCCGGGATTGGTACAAAACTGCCCGACGCCCAAGGTCAAAGATCCTACAAAAGCCTTGGCTAGCGCATCGTTATTGGCCGCTAGTTTTTTGGGGAAACAGAAAATAGGATTCACAGAGCCCATCTCGGCATAGACCGGAATCGGCTCGTCACGCTTGTTGGCAAGATCGAAGAGTGCCATTCCGCCGACATGAGAGCCAGTGAAGGCCACCGCTTTTGCTGCCGGATGCTTTACCAAAGCCTGTCCTTCGGCGATGCCTCCCTCGACGTGGGTGAAAAGTGCAGATGGCAAACCTGACTTTAAGATCGCCTGATGGATGCAATCGGCAACTTTTCGAGAGGTCTCAGGATGAGCGGGGTGGGCCTTATAAATCACCGGACAACCAGAAGCCAAGGCGGAAATGGTGTCACCACCTGCAGTGGAAAATGCAAGCGGGAAGTTGCTCGCGCCGAACACGACGACTGGACCGAGAGGTGTCAGCATACGACGAATGTCGGCTTTTGGCAAAGGGGCACGGTTGGGATCAGCCGGATCGACGGTTGCTTCCACCCAAGAACCTTCCTTGACCATGTTCGCGAAAAGCTTGATCTGACCGGTTGTCCTGCCCAATTCGCCGTTGATTCGGCCCTCAGGAAGGTTGGATTCTTTCACCGCCAACGGGACGATTTCTGCGCGGTTTGCTTCAAGGGTTTCTGCAAGTGTGTCCAAAAACTCCCCCTTCTCTTTTCCCGGGAGGTTTTTGTAAAAAAGGAAGGCTTCTTGGGCTGCGCTGAAAATTGAGTCGAAGTTCATGGTTTTGCTAGGTTAGAGAAAGGAGAGATTTGTTAAGAGGCGGAAGTCCGAAGACCGGAGAAGGCTTCCGTCTCCGGTCTTCAGACTTCCGTCTTCCTCACAATTTCGGTCTTTTTGCCAAGCCTTCGGTAATGATTCCTTCGATTCTTTCTCTTTCTTCTCCGATCAACGTCAGTCTTGGTGCGCGTACATGCTCAGATCCGATGCCGCAATGCTGCTCGGCGAGCTTGATGTATTGAACCAGTTTCGGGTGGATGTCCAACTCCAATAGTGGCAGGAACCAACGATAGATTTCTCTCGCTTCTTCGATTTTTCCCTCCTGCAAGAGGTTGAAGACGGTGACGGTTTCCTTAGGGAAAGCGCAAACCAAACCTGCAACCCAGCCAACTGCTCCCATTAGCAATTCTTCCATTGCCAAGGTATCTACACCACAAAGAATTGCATATCGATCACCAAACCGATTGATCATGCGAGTGACATTGGAGATGTCCCGAGTCGATTCTTTTATGGCTTCGATGTTTTTACACTCCGCCAATTCGGCGAACATGTCCAGAGTCACCAAAGTCTTGTAGTCCACTGGATTGTTGTAGATCATCATTGGGAGTGTCGTGGAGTTGGCCACAGTTTTGAAGTAGGTGACCACCTCACGGGCGTCTGCACCGTAGCGCATCGGAGGCAAGATCATCAGGCCCGCTGCACCCAATTCTTCGGCTTTCTTCGCCCAAAAAAGTGCATCCTTTGTAGCTCCTTCAGCAATATTCAAGATCACAGGAACCCGTCCGTTGATGTAGTTGACAGTTTCTCCCGTCAGAGTGATTTTTTCCTCCTGGGACAATACTGAGCTTTCGCCCAAGGTTCCGCCCAGAATGACTCCGTGCACACCTGATTCCAATTGGAAATCTATGTTTTTGAAAAATAGCTCCATGTCCAGACTGCCGTCTGCGTGGAATTTGGTTGTGACCGCGGGAAATACACCTTTCCAGTTCATAGTAAATCTTTTAAATGAGTGCTTTGTATGAGTTTCCGGGGACTTCTTTCCGGCTACAATTATTCCTCAAAAGTAAGCTGTCAAAATACTAAATTCTTTCACGGGATTAATAGTTTGTGATACTATATTGATCAATGTGATTAATATTACGACAGAATAGCTCCAATTTGATACTAGTTTTAAGAGATGACAAAGATAATTTCCTTCCAAATAGCCAAATCCGACATGGAATTTGTGCGGTATCAGGAAGAAAGAGGTCGACATTTTTATGATAAGCTACATCAGCATCCGCAGTTGCAGTTGACGGTGATCTTGGAGGGGAAGGGGCAGTTTTTGAGTGGAGATTATGTGGGTCGCTTTCAGGCTGGAGACGTTTACTTTTTGGGGGAAAATGCGCCCCATGTATTCCGAAGCGACGCGGAATATTTTGACGCTGATTCTGATTTGTCAATAGCAGGAAGCACGATTTTCTTCGACTTTGAGACACTGGGAAATGCTGTCGGAGAGTTGGAAGATCTGAAAGCTCTGAAAAAATTCAGGGAGTACGCAGGCCTTTGCTTTCAACTGAGGGGGGAATCTCGGAAGAGAGTTGTTGAGATTTTTGAGATTTTCGAAAAAGGATCCGGCCTGGTTCGATTTCAACGCGCCTTTGAGTTACTCGATTTGCTCGAGAATTCAGGCGAAGAGCTGATTCCGCTGAATAGAATGGTGCCTTTCAGAGACTTTTCAGAAAAGGATGGCTCAAGGATGAATCGAGTCATGCAGTTTCTGCTGGAAAACCGATTTCAAAAAATAACACTAGAGCAAACCGCCGCAGTCGCTAACCTGAGCAAGGAGGCCTTTTGCCGTTTTTTCAAACTCCGAACTAGGAAGACCTATACCCAATACCTGCTGCAACTTCGAATAAATGATGCGCAAAAACTCTTGCAAGAGACCGATCTCGGGATTTCGGAGATCGCTTATCGGGTAGGATTTGAAAATCTATCCTACTTCAACCGAAGCTTCAAGTCGATCTCTGGGACGACCCCTTTGAATTTCCGAAAAACGAGAGAATAGATCAACATCGGTGAAGCGGTCAGGCTTTGTGTCCGATTTTCCACACTTCCGGAATCCATTTTCTCATTTGTGTCCCCATCAGGCGGCAACGGCCTTTCCAAAAACTTTCCCAAATCACTCAATTTGAGGGTCTTAATGCCTTCTGGGTAGGATGAATTTGTTTGGGGCACCACTATTGGCTTCTAGGTGGAAAACCAACTAATTTATGAAAAAGCTATTACTGTCATTTACCCTTTTACTATTTGGAATCAGCGCCTTTTCGCAGCAAGTCCGAGAACTGGAGGAAATCAATGAGGAAAACTCATGGCTGAAACTTGGGCTAAACATCGCAGCGCCGGTCGGTAATCTTGCCGATTTTTCCTCGTTTGCGCTGGGGTTGGATGCTGCCGGGCAGTTTATGCGAACCGACAACTTCGGGCTCGGTGTCGCCTCCGGGTATACACACTATTTTAAAAAATCTGACGTCGTAGGATCGGATGATTTCGGCGTGATTCCCTTGGGAGTGATGTTCAGGTATTATCCACAGCCCGAAGGCGTCTTTGTCGGTACGGATGCAGGATACTCGTTTTTTACAGGAAGCGGAATGAGTGAAAGCGGAGGTGCGTATATACGCCCACAGCTGGGATACCACAATTACAACTGGAATATTTTCGCCTACTATAATCACGTTTTCACACCGGATCCCGCTATCGACGTGCAGTCGATCGGTATCGCTTGGACATATAACATTCGATTTAAATAAGTTAACCTCAACTACTTTTCACCATGAACTATCTAGAAAATAAGTTTTCGAAAATCTCGGCTTTGGCCGTTTTAGGTCTGATGATTTCTGTCCAACTCTTCGCTCAAGATGGCGGATTGGATATTGACATCGACCTTGGCAAACCTGAATGGTATGAACAGCCTTGGGTTTGGGTAGTCGGTGCGGCAGCGTTTATCTTGATTCTTGTCGCTATTGTGAGGAGGAAGAGGTGAGGAGCTGGTATATTTGGTAGAAAAGGTCACCCTTGATGAAAGAGTGTCCTTTTCTGGTTACTGAGTTTCCACAGGGATCGTATTGTCATCAGGAATCCGATCGATCAACTTGTTATACGGGTCGATTCCGGCTTTTGCAGGTTCACCTTTCACTCGGATCGAGATGGTGCTTTCTCCTGGTTTGATTTTATGTTTTTGGATGTAGAGCGGATTGGTACGTTTTCGGCCATATTCATCGGTATCATCGGCGGCAAATACTCCAATGTCAATGTAGTCCGCATCGTACTCAGCATTAGTCTCACGCCCTGCCTCGTCCGCATAGAGTTTTTGAGACTTGATTTTCAGTGTGACTTCATATTCTCCTTCGGAAATTTTCTTGGCTTCCGCGGTCTCGATTTTGTTGTCATAGAGTGCGAGCCTATTCCAGGTGTCATCCAAATAATACTGGATGCTATCCGGTGTCACGGCCTTCAGGTGACGGTAGAGATCCGAACTCCCAGGGAAAGGCGGATTTTCTTTCAGTCCGAACTCCTGATTGAAGGAGTACATCGCAGAATCCATCGCCTCGGCTCCGATCAAATCTCTCAGGCCATACAGGATCAGACTACCCTTGTTGTACCACTGATACGCCCGATTCGTATTGATGAAGGTGTTTTCCTTTTTGCTTTCGTTCCCTCTGCCGCGTAGGTAGCCGTCAAGTTCGTCCTTGAGAAACCTCGCCATGTTGTCCTTGCCGTATTTTCTTTCCGTCAAGATCAAAGCGGAATATTCTGCCAAAGCTTCTGAGATTAAGTTAGCACCGCGAGTTGCATTTGGGGCGATCTGGTGTCCCCACCACTGGTGAGCCAGCTCGTGCGCAGTAACGTAGTAGACGTAGTCAAAATCGTCTGGATCACCGAAGTTGGCCACCCAACCGAAGTCCTCGGAGAACGGAACCGTATTGGGAAAAGACTGTGCAAAACCGGCGTAGCGCGGAAACTCCAGCAATCTCATCTGCCGAAACTGGAAGTTGCCATAGGTCTCTGAGAAGTAGGTCAGGCCATCTTTGTAGGCCGCCAGGAAGCGGTCGAGATTGTAGGTATGCTTGGGATCATGGAAGATTTCGATGGCCACTTTTTGCCCATCAGGAAGTATGGCTTCGTCTTTCAGTACTTCATATTCTGCGGACACGAAAGTGAAAAAGGACTGGATTGGCGTGTCTTGGATATAGTGGAAGTAACGTCGTCCATCTTCTTCCCATTCTTTTTGCAAGTATCCCGGTGCCACCGCAATCTGAGATGGAATCGTGCTGACCACCGCTTCAAACTGGATGAAGTCAGCATCGTCCGCAAACAGCAGCGTCATTCTGCCTTTAGGATCGTCGTGCGGAGGAAGATCCTCAGGTCTATCAGGCAGCTCGTACTTTTTCCGATCCTCGTCCGAAGTGATCTCCTGGCTCGGATCATAACCGATTTCAGGGATTCCTCCGCTGAAAAATGTGCCGTTGTACACCAGTTCACGACCATATCCGGAGTTCGGAAAGCCCTTGTTCTCCACCTTACTGACGATGGTCAGATTGAGCGTGTCTCCGGGCATCATTGTCTGCGGTAGCGCTGTGATCTGGTACCATTCCTTTTCAGGCTTCTTTCCAAAAAGCTGGAATTTCCTGGCTTCAAAATCCAAAGGAAACCGATGTGACAACGTGTCTCCATCCAAAATTACTTTGAAATCATACAGCGCAGTGGAGTTGAAGTGAACCGAGTCAATCGGAGAGTTGGTCTTGTTGACCAGCTCCACTTTTGCAAGAAAATAGGCGCTTCGATCCAGCGGAAAGAGATCTGCTTGAATGTTCACTTTTGTGTATTTGGGCTGAGGGATTCCCTCGTATTTTTTCAGTTGCTTTTCATAGGCGACTTGCAGCTTGGTGCCTTCCTCGCTAGTCACGTAGTTGTTTTCATACACCACGGTGTGGTAGATGTAGGTACCGGATAGCAGGGCGATGGCCAAGAAGATGAAAGACAACCTTGGGACAGGTTTAGAAAGGCGGGATTTGGCAGTATTCCATCTGCTTTTCCAGGAATTTTCTGTCCCACGACTGAAGAAGATACTGAAGAACAACACCAGAAAGATGCCCCAGGCCGTCCAATAAACATTGAACCAAATCAAGGGTTCGGCGAAATGCCCGAGTCCGTTCATGTCGCTCCAGGTATAGCCCGGCTTGTAGCTGAAGAAAAACAAGTTGAAGTTGTACTCGGCAAAATCTCTCAGGATGATCATCACGAGCCAAACACCAATCGCGGCAGCGTGTCCTGCAAACTTGTTGTTGACCAGCAGATGTACCGCAAAGACTAACATGACCATCTGCAGGTAATCGGGGAAAGAGATCAGGTAGCTGTCGATCAGGTAAACCTTCAGATCGTAATCAAAATAACCCTTGAGCGACTGTACGATCATGCCGACTAAGATGGGAGTGCTGGTCAAGATCAGACAGATCAGAGCCATGCCGAGAAACTTGGAAGCGATCACCACACCGTCTCTGACCGGGAAGGTGTCGTTGATCACCGAGTAGCCAGTGGCCTTGTCTCGATGGAGACTTTCCCCGGTGAAAAAAACGATGATGATGAATACAAACAGGTTGTAATCATAGGTTTTGTACTCCATCAAGAAGGAGGTGGAGGGGAAATTTGGGACGCTGTATAATGTGCTTCCGATCCAGAAATCCAAGACCAAAAAGATCAAACCGCCCAAGAGAATGGAGCGGAAATAAATGTCCTTGCCGATATTTTGAAACTCGATCTTGGTGAGTGTCTTCAGACTGTTCCATTGGTAGTTTTTTGAAAAATCGGAGACCGCGCTGATCTTCTTGTTGATAAAAGTCGGGGCAGCTTCAGCCTTTACTTTGGTTTTTTTCTGAGCAGTCTGAAAGAAATAACTGAAGCTAAATCGCGCATAGGCCGAGACAAAAAACACCAGACCAAGCCCCGTCCAAAGCAGCCGATTCAGGAGCAGATTTCCCTCAACCGGCAGGAGAAAGGAGTTTTTTTCGTAGGGAGTCAGGTAGCGGGTCTGGAGGTTGAGTGTGTTGAGTCCAAAGGGGTCAATCAGCTGTACTATGTCCTTGTTTTCGATGTCCTGCGAAAGAAAATTAGCCAGCAGGTACACGATGAAGACCACGATGCCACCGGAATAGATGGATCGGATATTCCGGGTGAAAACAATCAGCGCAAAGAACAGCGAACCCGCCAGCCAGAGGTTGGGCAGCAAAAGCGTAAACCAAGGCTGGAGGTAGTTGATCAGCAAATTGGGACCATACCGCTCCGCATCCGTTCCGAAGGTCGGGCCAAGCAGACTTCCCAGCCAGATTCCGATGATCGCTCCGGTAGAGATAAAAAGCAGTGTCACGAATGATCCCCAAAACCTGCCCATAAAGTAGGCGGATTTGGTGATCGGGTAGCTGAAGAGAAAGGTACCGGTCTTGTGTTCCAGATCCCGGTAGAGCGGCACGCCCATGATTGCCGAGGCGATCAGGATCCCAAAGATGGAGATCAACACCAGCAGCTGTGCTACAACGTATGGCGAGTTGTGAAAGACTTTTTCAGATGCTGGAGTATTCCCAAATCCGATCAGGAGCATTGTGACGATCAACAACAGCAGAAAGTAAATCCAAGTGGCCGGTCGCCCAAATCGATATTTGAGCTCGAAGAGAAAGATAGCTTTAAACATGGCGCCGCTTAGATGGTGATGGGATCTACTTTTTTGGAAATAAAGCTGAAGTATACATCTTCCAGATCTGCCGATGCCGGCTCAAATCCATTTCCGGGAACTTCCTCGCTTTCGATCCGCAGGCTTAGCTTGCCTGAGATCAGCTTGGTGGAGATCACATGGTAGTCTTTGCGATACTGATCCAGATCTGACTTTTCGATGGACTTTTGGAAGATCTTCCCATTTACCATTGCCAACCCGTCTTTGGGCTTGCCCTGCATCAGCACTTCGCCCATGCAGATGATAGCCATGTTGGAGCAAAGCGTATTCACGTCTTCCACGATGTGTGTGGATAGAATCACGATGGTATTTTCCCCGATTTCCGACAGGAGATTGTAGAATCTATTTCGCTCGGATGGATCGAGTCCGGCGGTTGGTTCATCGACGATGATCAACGATGGGCTTCCCACCAGCGCCTGAGCAATCCCAAATCGCTGGCGCATCCCGCCAGAGAAAGTGCCTAGGGCTTTTTTGCGATCCTTAAAAAGATTAACCCGGTTCAAAAGCGCTTCGACCAATTCCTTTCTTTCGGATTTGTTTCCTATTCCTTTCATCTGCGCGATGTGATCCAGCATCGTTTCCGCATTGATCCGGGGATAAAGTCCAAAATCCTGCGGCAGATAACCCAATCGCTCACGTACCGCTTGCTTGTCGTTCAGCACGTCGATTCCATCCAAATGAATGGAGCCTAAATCCGCATCCTGAAGCGTGGCGATTGTTCGCATCAGCGTGGATTTTCCGGCGCCGTTTGGCCCGAGCAGTCCAAACATTCCCTGTGGGATGGTAAGAGAAATAGCATTTAAAGCCCTCACTCCATTGGAGTAGGTTTTGGTGAGGTTGGAGATGATTAATTCCATAAGTGGGGAGAAAAGTGCGTATAAATTGTTTGTGACAAGGCCGGAGATTCCTTCGAATCAAAGCGATTTTTAATATAATTAATTGGTTTCAAAGGACTTTCATAAAAGAATGTAAAATGCACATTACTGTCGGTTAGAGTAGAATTTCCGTGATTGGTTACGGGTTTTTCAAAAAAATAATCCTAATTGGAATCATTCATTTTTCCCGAAAGGGTGAGAAACCGATTTAAAACACTGACTATGAAAAAACTATTACTTTCCCTGGTGCTGGTGTTTTGCGCCACCCTGACCTGGGCGACCGAGCTGGTGAACCTGATCCAAACCTATCAAGCGGATCGAGGCGCGCTCGGCCGTCTCTACACCAACCAGCTTTCTGCGGAGTACTTTACCCGTATGTTGGCTTTCAATCAGGATTACCTGAAAACGCTTCAGGCTCAGAACTACAGCGGGCTATCGGAAGACGGAAAAATCGACTACGTCCTGTTCAGAAATTTTCTCGAAGAGCAACTGGCAGAGCTGGATTTGGATCAAAGAGCATTTTCAGAAGTTCAGAATGTCGTGGCTTTTGGTGCTCCACTGGAGGAGTTTGTCGTGGGTCGGAGGCGAGCTAAAAAGCCGGACTCCCAAGCGCTGGCTGTGAGCTGGAATGAGGTCTCGAAGGCCGTGGACGCACAGCTGAAAGCGCTTCCAAGCGCAGCAAAATACACCTCTTGGCAAAAAGCAGATTTGGCGGCACAGGCCGTGGAAAGTATCCAAAAAGTGACCAAAGAGGCTTACAGCTACTACTTTGACTACGATCCGCAGTTCACCTGGTGGATGCCGGAACCGTGGAAAAATCTTGATGCAAACCTGAGCGCCTATGCCAAAGCATTGCGTGAGCACTACACGAATTCCGTGAAGGACGATGGCAGCGGCATCATCGGAAAGCCAATCGGCCGGGAAGCGCTGGAGAAGCAATTAGGCTTCGAGATGATCGCTTATTCACCCGAAGAACTGATTGCCGAGGCGGAAAAGCAGTTTGCCTGGTGTGAGAAAGAAATGCTAAAGGCATCCAACGAACTGGGTTTTGGTAACGACTGGAAAGCTGCTTTGGAAATGGTAAAGGAGACGTATTTTCCGGCTGGCGACTGGCCTGCCGAAGTGATCCGACTGGCTGAGGAAGCGACTGACTATGTTGAATCAAACGACTTGGTTACCGTACCGCCTTTGGCAAAGGAAAGCTGGAGAACGATCATGATCTCTGCCGAAAGACAGCGGGTGAGTCCTTTCTTCTTGGGAGGGGAAGTCATTCAGATCGCCTATCCGACTTCGGATATGAGCCATGCCGATAAGATGATGTCCATGCGCGGCAACAATCCGCATTTCTCCCGCGCGACAGTTCAGCACGAGTTGATTCCTGGGCACCACTTGCAGCAGTTTATGAATCAGCGTAACATGACCCACAGGCGCATGTTTGGAACGCCATTTTGGACAGAAGGCTGGGCGCTGTATTGGGAGTTTGTGCTTTGGGATCGGAATTTTCCGCGTGATGCCAAAGACAAAGTCGGGATGCTTTTCTGGAGAATGCACCGCTGTGCACGAATTATTTTCTCGCTCAGCTACCATCTGGAGCAAATGACTCCACAGCAGTGCATCGATCTGTTGGTGGACAAGGTCGGCCATGAGCGGGCAAATGCGGAAGCGGAAGTCAGAAGGTCTTTTGAAGGAAGCTATGGACCGCTTTATCAGATCGCGTATATGATTGGAGCTTTGGAAATCTATTCCCTGCGAAAAGAAATGGTGGAATCCGGCAAGATGCCCGAGAAGGAATTTCATGACCTGATCCTAAGCCAGAACGCTATGCCGATCGAAATTCTGAGAGCCAAAGTGACCGGCAAGCCGCTGGATAAAAATCATAAGGCTAGCTGGAAGTTTTTGGATTGATGGAATGATCCCTCCAAGGGTTTCAGATCCCTTGGAGGGTTAGACTTTGCTCAACAAAAAAGGAAAGCCTAAGCCTTCCTTTTTTGGTTTAAAACAGATCCGAAACTCAATCCGGCATATTCTTCAGCTTGACTACGATTACGCCGTTTTCGCCTTCCTGGCCATATTTTTTGATTGCTTCTTCGCCTTTGAAGACCGACATGCTTTCGATGTCCTTAGGCTCGATGTTTTCCAAAGTTGCTACTTTCTTTAAGCCCGATTTGGTTTCGATGTAGAAGATGGGCTGTGCACCATTTCCGGCGACGCTGACGGCGATTTTGGGAGACGTGGAAGTGGCTACACCCTGCACGGTCGCGGTACCGGAACCTGAGATTACCTGGACTTGATTGCCATAGAGCGAAGATGCCCCGCCAACGACAGCGATACCTCGCTGCTGCAGCTTGGTGATCTGCTCAGCAGTCAGCTCGTTTTTGATCGAAACCATAGTACTGAGCTGTGTTTTCTTCATCTGGTTTTCCAGTCTCAGCACTTCGTCCATTTGCTTGGACACAGCGGCTTGGTCGATCTTGGATTGATCCAGCATTTTTTTGAGCTTGGAGGTAGCATCGTCCAGATCCCACTTGAGCGTGGAGAAAGTGCCCGCATTGTCCGCATGGAGTTTCTTGATCTTGGCTACTTGAGCATCGGAGAGTTCGATGTCATCCCGTGATTCCATCAGATTGTCCGTGGAGTAGATTCTCATCTTGAAGATGTCTTGGGCCTGAGTAAGGCTGGCAGTCAGGAAAAAAAGGAGGAAGAGTGTCTTTTTCATAGTTCTGGATTTTTGAATTGAAATAGTTGGTTTAGTATTCGGTGAGTAGGGAAGCCGTGGGAGATTCCCAGATATCCATCTCGGTCGTATGTTCGATGTAGAATTGCATTTCCCGGTCGGGGCCTTCTTCCAGCGTGATGATGATTACCTCACCGATTGAATTTTGAGGAACGATAGCGTCTTTTTCTCCGAGGATTTCTTTCTCTCCCAACAGGAAAAATCCTGCCGCCAGGGAAGCTGCAATTCCAGCCGGAATCCACCAGCTTAGGCTCCTTTCTTTCGGGATTTTCGGGAAATCAGGTAGAGGAATCTCCCGATCTTTTTCTTTCATGGCCTGAAAGAAGCCTCTTATTTCTTTTTCTTCTTCGGAATGTCTCATTTCTCAATTCTCATTTTTTCTATCCATTCTTTCAGTTTCTTTTTGCCCCGATCGTAGTGAGTTCTGACCGTCCCGATATGGAGCTTGAGCACCTCTGCGGTTTGCTCCAGCGTCATTTCGTGGTAGAAAACCATCAGCATCACTTCCTGCTGCATCTTTGGAAGCCGACGAATCAACGCTTCGTAGGTTTCCGGCTCGGGTTCTGCCTCTTCCCAGATGATCTCTACTTCAGCATCCAGACTTTCTGTTTTTCCTGATTTTCTTAGCTCGTCGATGGCTGTAAACCGAATGATGGCAAACAGCCAAGTCTTGGGATACTCCTCATTTTTCAGTCTTGCTTTCCCCTCCAATATCTTTAGATAAACCTGCTGAATGACGTCCTTTGCCAGTTCCCCGTCAAACCCACAGCACTGCCTCGCCCAAAGGAAGGCCTCTCTGTGGTGATCGCGGAGAAAAGTTTCTAGCTGGTTGCGGTTCATTTACACAGGTTGATCGGAAGAGGCGGGGATTTATATGACAAGTTTTCTGAAAAAAGTGGAAAAGTTGTAAGGAGGCAAGGTTGTAAGGTTGGTTCATCTTTCCAACTTTGCCACTTTCCCACCTTGCAACTTATGTGGCCCCAACTCATTCGTCAATTTCGCCATCACTTGAAGCTCGAGCGCTCGCTGAGCGAAAACTCCATCGATGCCTACACCGGTGATGTGGAGAAGCTGGCAACCTTTGCGGAGCGGGAATTGGCCGGAAAAAGTCCGCTGGATCTGGATCTGGATCACCTCCGAAAGTTTGTCTACGCCCTTGCGAAGCTCGAAATATCGCCTTTTACCCAAGCACGGATTATCTCTGGGATCAAAGGGTTCTACCGCTTTTTGATGTACGAAGATCGGATCATGGAGGATCCGTCCCAGCTACTCGAAGCTCCCAAACTCGGAAGAAAAGTGCCTGACACGCTTAGCTTTATCGAAATCGAAAAGCTGCTGGAAGCTATCAAGCTAGGCGAACCGGAAGGTCACCGCAATCGGGCCATGCTGGAGATGCTCTACAGCTCAGGCCTGCGTGTGAGTGAGTTGGTCGAACTGAAAAAAAGCCAAATCTTCACGGAAATCGGGTTTTTAAAGGTCGTGGGAAAGGGTAACAAGGAACGGCTCGTTCCCATCGGCAAGGACGCTCTGAGATACCTCAAACTCTACGAGGAGCATGTCCGAGTCCATCAACACCCTGCAAAAGGACATGAGGAATATGTTTTTCTCAACAGGCGCGGTCAAAAACTCACCCGGGTGATGATTTTTCTGATTATCAAAAAGACGGCAGAACTGGCCGGAATCCACAAAAACATCAGCCCACATACCTTCCGGCATTCCTTTGCGACGCACCTGATCGAGGGCGGAGCTGACCTCAGAGCCGTACAGGAGATGCTGGGACATGAGAGCATCACGACGACCGAGATTTATACGCACTTGGATCGGGATTATCTGCGGCAGACGCTGACGGATTTTCATCCGAGGAAGTGAGTTTTTGAATTCTCGTTATCGGTGGACAGTCCACGGTCGCCGGCAGGTTTGCCATTGATGAAGGCTTTTACCGAAAGATTCAACCTTAGAAGCGCAGACTTTTTAAACGTACGATTCATTTTTAATCCGCAATTTACGGCTTCATGAAACAGTTTTTCTTCGCTATAGTTGTTCTAGTTTCGTTTTTCTCCTGTCGAGGAAAAAATTCTGAAACGACAGACACCCCTAATTTAATCCCGACCCCATCGGGAATTTCTGGTAAAGAACTTGCCGCGACCCATTGTAGCAGCTGTCACGCTTATGTTGATCCGAGCATGCTTCCTCGATCTAGCTGGGAGGAGGACGTTCTGCCTTCGATGGGACATCGACTGGGCTTTTATAAAGGCGAACATCAGCCCGACAGTTTGTTTGGTCGGGGAGAAAATATAGCGATCGTCCGGCGTGCGGGAATCTATCCCGAGAATCAGACGATGGCGACGGAAGATTGGAATAAAATTATCGCCTTCTATCTCGAAAATGCCCCTGACACGATCCTAGCGCCAAAAAGAAGCGAGAAAATCAAAAAAGGGTTAGCCCGTTTTACCTACAAAGAAGTAAACTACGCCAATCGTCCGGCCATGACGACGATGGTCAAGATCCTGCCCGATCAGCGCGGAATCGCTTATAGCGACGGAAAACGAGAGCAAAGCATTTTAACTTTCCTAAGCCCTGATTTGGAGAAAACATATGACCTTGGCTTTGCCGCGACTCCAGTCGATTTGTATGAGAAAGCCGACACGCTTTACTTGACAATGGCGGGAGTAGGCGTATTTCCAAACGATCTTCCGGGCGGATCGCTGCAGAAGCTTTCCAAATCCGGCGGTTCGGCAACCTACAATGCCGCCACCCAAGTGATCGGTGGCATGCAGCGACCCGTGCAGACGGCTTACGGCGACCTGAACAACGACGGGCTCGAAGACATTGTCGCCTGCGAATTTGGGGACCTGACGGGTAATTTGGTATGGTTTGAAAACAAAGGCCAAAACCGTTACTCAAAGAAAATCCTACGTGCAAAGCCGGGTGCAGTCTCCGCAATCATCAAAGACGTAAACAGCGACGGTCTTCAGGATATTGTCGTGTTGATGGCGCAGGGGGATGAAGGGGTGTTTCTGTATACCAACAAGGGAAATGGCGAATTCAGCGAAAAGAGGCTGTTGTCCTTCTCTCCGCTCAATGGATCGCTCTACATCGAACTGGCAGACTTCAACAACGATGGCTTCGAAGACCTGATCTATGTCGCTGGCGACAATGCGGACCGCACGCCCTTTCTGAAAGCCTATCATGGTATTTACATCTTTCAGAATGACGGCAATTTCAATTTTTCGCAGTCGTGGTTTTATCAGATGAACGGCGCCTACAAGGCGATCCCCCGCGACTATGACTTGGACGGAGATTTGGACATCGCCGCGATTTCCTTTTTTCCGGATTATGTAAATGCGCCGGAGGAAAGCTTCGTCTATCTGGAGAATAGGGGAGATTTGAACTTTCGGGATTTTTCCTTTCCCGAGGCCACCAGTGGGCGATGGTTTGTCATGGATGCGGGAGACCTCGATGGCGACGGAGATATCGATCTGGCGCTGGGCTCATTTGTGTACTTCGAACCAATGGGAGATAGCACGGGATTGGGGAAAAGATGGCTGACGAAAGGGCCATCTGTCGCTGTGCTGGAGAATATGACCCGGTGAGGGCGATTGGGATTACCCGAGGAAGCTCGCGAATGCTGGAAGATCACTCTCCCTCAGAATCGATTGGGAGGAGCCAAAAAGAAAAGGAGTTGACAAACCGGACCTTGCCAACTCCTCTCGTGAAGATTTTTTGAAATAAGCGAAAGTTAGCCGTTTATCAGACTTTGGGAGCCCAACTGGCGCAGAGCATGCCGTCGGCTGCCAAGTCAGGATGGGCACAGTCCGGTCGATGATGACGCTGGCAGCTGTTGCAGTGCATAGACTTGTCAAGCTGTTGCAGGATAGAAAATTGATCACAGGTATATTCTTCGCTTACTTTCAGCTCGTGGGTTTTGCAGAGATTGGCTTCGGTGAAGGAATTGCAGTGGTTGCAACTGGAGGAGATTCGGATAGACATGGCTTCGGTGTTTTGGTGTACATTAATTTACCCCAAAAAAACCAATATGGTTCTGATAGCCAATCAATATGAATTTGTACTAATTAAAAATAAGCCTTCCCAAATGATTGAAAGGGCATATTTCAGGAAAAATCGTGCTGAGCAAGATCGATGACGGATTCCGATTCAAGCTTGGCAGAGTTGCTAAAAAAATTCGCTACCTGAATTTGCCTTTTTAGTTATACTTGCGGGATGAATCGAGATTTTAGAGCTGTACTTTTAGCCATGCTACTGATTTCAGCCACTGCTTGCACTTCGTCCAAAGTTTTTACCACTCAGTTTTGCAAGGTGTGCCTGAGCCAAGAAGACGGTGTTTTACTTCTCCCCTTGGCTTGGGAGACAAGCTTTCGGCTCTTGAGTGTTGCGGAGCAAAACCAATTGGAGCGACAGATCTTGGAAAAACTCCGAAGCCGGGGATTTACCAAGGTGGAACTGTATGACCGGCTGGACTATGAGCTGCTAAAAGCGGGCATCAAGGATCTGAATGATCCGAAGCAGCTTTCCAAGATTAGTTCAGAACTGGGCTATCCGTATCTTTTGGGTCTTTCGATGGGACCAAGTCGGGCAGGAGAGAGTTGGGCATTCCTCAGTCCCGAAGAAGTTAATGCGAGTGTTCCTACACCGTCTCCGGACATGGAAGTGAGTGCGACAGTACGAATCGCCTTGATAGAAACAGATACGGGACAAATCGTCTCTGACAAGACGGTCGTTTCGAGCAACTCGGGTTGGAGCAATACCGACGAAGACGGCGGGGAGGACTACTGGAATTTTGCTAGCATCTCAGGCGTACTTTTTCATGGCGTGGACAAGGGGACCGCTGCAATGGTGAAGGACTGCGGTTGCTAGGCGCATACTTAAGCTATCTCAATCGTACTTCATACAGCAGTTCTTGAATTTCTTTCCACTGCCACAGGGACATCGATCATTTCTCCCGATGGTTCGCTTTAACTTATTGTCACCTACCTGGCTTTCCGCCCAATCATTTCTAAAAACCGTGGAAAGCACGTCGTATAACTCAGGATGCTTTTCTTTGAAAAGCTTTGGTCGCTCAAAAAAGTACTCGCTGGCTACCGCCAAAAACTCCTGCTTATTCGTCGCTCCGTAGATATTGATGTCGCTTTTCCCAGCGATCATTTCTTTAGTGTTCTCGCTGATCAAATGCAGCCAAGGCATGATTGCCTGATTTTTCATGATCAGAAGCGGAACTCCATCGATGTCGCCATCCTGCTTGTCAAACAAGTGCACAAACTCATGGATCCCCACATTCGACTTGTCATTGGCATTGTCAAAGCCTTGGTGCAATGCCGGTTTGGAAAAAATCACCACGTGATGCATCACGCCGCCACTGCCTACCATGCCTGAGATATTGCGGTCTTGCTCGCTGAAATCATACTTTTCAGTAAACAAATCAGGGTATAGGAGCACTTCATGCAGGGTACTATATTCCCATTCTGGAAAAGCAAAGACCGGGATCACGGCACTGCTGGCTACCAGAAGTCGGTCCTCGTCATCCACGGTCGTTTTGATCCCGGTTATTCTCACGCGCTTTAGAAATCGCAAAACATCCGATTCGAACGTCGTCTTTTCGTCATCATTCAGCGAAGCATAGAAATTTACTTCTTTGAGCAGGTAAAGCCTCCAGTTTTCCGGAAAGGTAACCGGGACGTCAAAGCCGCTTTTTATTCTTTTCGAGCGAAAAAGTAAAAACAGAATGAGGGCTATGAATAAGCCGACTAATACATTTGTAATCAAGGTTTGGGAAGTCTAGGATGATTGGGTGAAATTATTGAAAAGCCTTCAAACCCAACTATTCCCCAGAAAGCCGCACTTTTATCGTTGTCTTCCCATCCTCAATTTTCCAGGCTGGAATGCGTATCTCGACCCTCTTTAAACCTTCAATCTGACGGTCGAGTGCAAGTGGAGCAGGGTACAGAGAGACCACGGAAACCGTCAGTTCGGGATCGGATTGGTTTTCGAGTTTCAGCACCTTCCCGTCCTGTGTCAGTATCGCGCCTCCGGGGGTGATTTGCACGTCGGCAGTTGTCATCATCTGCCAAGTGATCAACTGGGTGCTTTCAGAGAGTTCAATGGCGTCTTCGATGGTGATGGAAAGGGGGCTGTCCTTGACAAACCTGCGTGAAGCAGATTTGACCTGTCTGCCTAGCGTTGCACTCATGTCAAACGTCGCTTCTGGGTTAGGCCCCTGCTTAAACTCTGTCAGCGTAACCAAACCCTCGGTGCGGTGCAGCGAATCGTTTATCGTGAGCGTGCTGTGTCCGTAATTGTTTTTGGTGAGCAGATCCCAGCGCTCGCAGGTTTGGCATCGACTCCAGAGATCAAAGCCAGTCTGTTCTAGCTCATTATAGCTTTGGTTTCCCGGATCGATGGACCAGCGTACTCCATTCAGTTCAAAGATGAAGGAGCCTCCATCCATATTTCCGTGGTTTACCATCCCTCTGCCTCCTTTTCCACCGAAGTAATACGAATGCGGATCCTCATTACCGCCGGTGAAAATTACCACCGGGTTGGAACCTTCGCCTTTCCAGGCGGCGGGGAGTCCTTCCCCACCTTTCTCTTCGTATTGCGAGATCCAAGCCATGGAGGCGCCACTAAGACGAAACAGCTTTCCAGGGTCTTTGGATGCATTAAGAAACCGGTCTTTTTCAAAGAACTGGGGATTCCCAGATTTGGCAGCAAACCAAGCTAGGATGACGTCACCGCCTTGGCTTCGCTTATCTCCGCAATCGGCAAAGTTGTAATACCAGCCCGACGGGGCGTTGGTCAAAGCTCTGAAAACTGCACTCTCTTTGAAGGCTGGGAAATCCCAATGCCCAAAGTCCTGCCCAAAGGCACTCTCCAGCATAGCGGCGGTGATCACAGAGAAGCTGGTGCCGTAGCCCCAGTAGGTGGAGCCTTCCGGGTAAACTCCGTCTGGGCCATATTCAACCAGGGAGAGAGGTAACCCGTCGAGGGCTCGTGAGATCGTTTTTGCGGCGAGTTCTGGATCGACTTCTGCAATGGCAATCGAAGCGGCAATCATCCCGCCGTTGCAGACTTGGTTCCAGTTGTTGGTGCCATTGACCCAGCCTGGAGATTTGCCGTTTTCTGGCCAGCTGGGAAGGATTCCTTTTTCGATCAGGGATTTTTTGGACAGCTCCTGGGTGGATTTGGGTAAAGCTCCCGCTGTCCAATCGAGGGCGAATGCCACCGCAGTGGACATTTCGGCTACATCGAGGTAGTGAGCCGGATTCCAGTCGGTAAAATTGCAAACTGCAATAAGCTCCTCGTTGATACGAGCCAAGATGTCTGGATCTTTTTCCATCAGGTACACCAGTCCGAGCATGTTGATCCTATACAGCATTTCACGGGAGGTTCCCAACAAACGGCGGCCGACCATCTCTCTTTCCAGCAGGGGCTTTTTCAAGATGGCTTGAGCGCTCGCCTTGATTTCCGCATACATGCTTTGCAAAACCGGGTCAGTCTTGGTCTTTTTCTTTAGGTTGTTGAGGATTTCGGCGTTGTAAACCAGCCGGGGCTGGGATTTTCTCAGGTTTTTTTTCAGGTAGGCCGCCGACATAGGATTGTCGAGGGTGGGGATTTCTTGATCTTGGGCAGTAAGCGGAAAAACAACTGCCATACAAAGCAGGCAAATAATAAAGCTGATCTTCGATTTCATGCGGTTTGGGTTTTTGATTGATCAGGTAGTCGGTGTAGCAATAATCTATGGATAATTAAACCAAAAATCCACCAAGTACCTATTCCATTCAAACGGTTTGTTTCATTCATCCCTGAAGGGGCGATTCGCTCAGCAATGTCGTCAACGATACATCGGTCATCCGTCTTCCATTCCATTTGACAGAGAAATTTCGACCAATAGCAGAAAGGCGTATAGATAGCTTCTAATTTTTACCGTTTTCCAAAATCAACACACTCGGGATTTCATCGATACCCCGCAGGAGCAGCTTGGTGTATTCGAGCGTATTGTGGGAATACGCGCCCAGTACGATGTCTTTGTCTCCGTCCGCGTCAATGTCGCCTACATCTAGGGTTAGCCATTTTCCCAATGCTGCCTCGGGGTTGTACTTGGGTGTGAAAGTGAGGTTTCCCTGGTTTTCAAAAAGAAGAAACTGCTGCTCGGGATTTTCAAGTTCGTCATAGAAAGCAATCGTCGCCAAGTCCAGATCTCCATCTTCGTCAAAGTCCACCGCCATCGCCTTGGCCGCGCCATATTGTGGATAAAACCAAGATTCTTCGAAAGTTGCATCCCCTTTGTTTTCATAGATGCGAAAGCCATGGTAAGGCTTCAGGACAGAGGAGTAATCCCAATTGTCTCCGTTGCTTACCAGTAGATCTAGCTTCCCATCTGCATTCAGATCATGCATTTCGAAGAAGCTGGAGCCCATTACGGGGGAGAATCTCAATAAAATTTTTTCTGGCTCAAACTCACCGTTTCCCCGGTTGTAGAAGACGGAGATGCGTTCATTCCCTTGACAAAACAGCGCCACGATATCCGGTTTCCCATCCTGATTCAGGTCGTGAACTTCTAGTTTCCGTGCACCGGCTCCGCCTAGCAGAAGCGGTTTGGAACTTAGATTTCCATCGGGATAAACGGAAATATTTCCTCCGTGATTACCATAGTTGCAGAGCAGAAGGTCGGGTTTTCCGTCTTTTTTCAGATCTTCCCAAACTCCAAACACCGGCCTGGCCAGCTGATCCAAGACCTGACTCCATCCATCTGAATTCAAGTCCATTTCATAGATCGCCCCCTGTGACAGGTCGCTGGGAGCGATGGAGCCAATGGTCAGAAAAACGAAGACGTTCGGCGCTTTTTGCAGGTAATGAACCGGGGGGCTCGCTGTAGGGGGAAGTGTAAAAAGTTCATCGCTTTGGACTTTCACATAGAGTTGATTGGTGCCTGCATCTCCGATAAAAAGCTCAGCCCTTGGCTCATTGATGGCGACCAGACTGGTTTTTGGGCCTTGGATACCTTCGATGAAAAGCTTTTTTGGGGTGAAGCCCTCTAAAACCCCCGGTGTTTCTTTGGGCTTTTGGCCAGGCAGTTCTTCGGGTGATTCTGCGGCATAAAAGGCCGTGATCGAGCGAAAATCTTTGGGATCGATTTGAGGTGAGGGCGGGTAGATTCCGAGCTTTTTCAAAACAGCAAGCTCTTCTTCTGATTTGTTTTCCCAAATCAGAAGGCTATCCTGGGCCTCCCGAAATCCCATGAAGGCTGCCATCTGTGGCAAAACCCGATTTGTCCAGACATCCTTCGGTAGAAGAGAAGGCGATGGATAGGCATGGCAGGATGAGCAGTAACTTTCAGCCAAAACCTTCCCCCTGAGTACGGCTTCATTTTGTCCTTGGACGCGAAAGCAAAGTAGCAATCCCAGGAATGTGAGGGCGATAGATTTAAGGATGAGAGCCATTGCTCGCTGTGTTTTTGTTAATTCGATAGTTCAAATCCCAAAATCCAATCCGGATTCGGGCAATTTCCCTGATAAAAGTCCAGATCCTTCTCCGCCGCTACTCCAGGGTAATCCCCGATATTTTCGCCCAAATCCCACATCAGCTGAAAGTGCAGATGCGCTGGCCAATCGCCGTTTTCGGGAAAAGGGCCGATATGACAAAGCAGATCTCCCGCTTTAAATTCCTGCCCGATTTTTAATTTCTCAAGATCACTTCTGAATAAATGCCCATAAAGTGTGAAAAGCTTTTTGCCCTCCATCATATGCTCCAGGATGATCGTCGGGCCATAGTTGCCAAAGCCCGCATTATCTTGAAAACTGTGAACTTTCCCATCAAACGGGACAAAAACCGGTACTCCCGCTGAAGTCCAGATATCAATTCCGAGATGGATATTTCGGAAGTCTGCTTCCGAGGTCGCAAACACCTCACTCCGGCGATAGATTGCCCTTTTCTCCAGATAGCCGCCGATGCCGTAGGTTTTTCCCGCACTTTCCAACTGTCCCAACACGTACTTTTCAAATGTGGAGGTATCCGCTAGATCGATCTCCTCCAAATCATGGTTTGCTGCGGTAAAATCAAGTTTTAGTGTGTTTTCGCTCGTTAGTTTTTCTCCCAATACCGGGAAAAATTCGAATTCATTCCAGTTCATTCGGTGAAAATAGGGGATCGTATAGAATAATTTGGCAGGTCTTGGTAAATGAAGTTGATCCGACTTTTCTCTTCTTTCAAGGGGCTTTTATCGGAGTTTATCCTTCCCGGTTCCGATAATTTCCCTAATTTTGCGCCAATTTGGACATAAGTAAAACCTCTTTCTCTATCCCACCTCACAATGCCAAAAGACAGTAGCATCAAGCACGTTCTCATCATCGGTTCAGGTCCCATTGTCATCGGTCAAGCTTGCGAATTTGACTACGCAGGCTCCCAGGCAGCACGCTCCCTTCGTGAAGAAGGCATTATCGTGACCTTGATCAACTCCAATCCAGCCACGATCATGACCGATCCAGTGACTGCCGACAATGTCTATTTGCTTCCGTTGGAAAAGAAATCGATTATCAAAATCCTCAAAGATCACCCGGATATCGATGCGATTTTGCCGACCATGGGTGGCCAAACTGCGCTTAACCTAGCGATTGACTGCGACACTGCAGGCATTTGGAAAAAATATGACGTACGGATGATTGGTGTGGATATCGATGCGATAGAGACCGCCGAAAACCGTGAGAAATTTAAGGCTCTGATGGAAGAATTGGGAGTCGGCGTTTGCATCGGAGATACGGCAACCTCCTTTCTTCAGGGTAAAGAAATTGCACAGGAGATCGGTTTCCCACTGGTGATCCGTCCGTCCTATACCCTCGGTGGTACAGGTGGGGGGTTTGTGGAGAAAGCTGAGGATTTCGAAAAAGCATTGACGGTCGGCCTTCAGGCATCTCCAACCCACGAAGTGCTCATCGAGCAAAGCATCATGGGCTGGAAAGAGTACGAGCTGGAGGTGATGCAGGATTCGATTGGAAATATGATCGTGATCTGCTCTATCGAAAACTTTGATCCTTGTGGAGTGCACACCGGTGATTCCATCACGGTCGCTCCGGCGATGACGCTGCCTGATACGGTCTATCAAGAGCTGCGAAATCAGGCAATTAAGATGATGAAAGGAATCGGGAATTTTGCAGGCGGATGTAATGTCCAATTCGCTGTAAGCCCTGACAACAAGACCATCATCGGCATCGAGATCAATCCACGCGTATCGCGCTCTTCAGCTTTGGCATCCAAAGCGACCGGATATCCAATCGCAAAAGTAGCTGCAAAATTGGCTATCGGATACAATCTCGATGAGCTGACCAACACCATTACCGGCACTACGTCGGCATTTTTTGAGCCAGCGATCGACTACGTGATCGTGAAGGTGCCGCGCTGGAACTTTGACAAATTCAAAGGGTCTGACCGTCGCTTGGGTCTTTCGATGAAAGCCGTGGGCGAAGTCATGGGCATCGGCCGCAACTTCCAAGAAGCACTTCAAAAAGCCTGTCAATCACTCGAAATCAAGAGAAATGGACTCGGCGCCGACGGCAAAGAGCTGAAAGATCAAGCGCAGATTCTCTATTCGCTGGCCAATCCAAGCTGGAACAGACTTTTCCATGTCTATGATGCCTTTAAGTTGGGTATATCTTTCAGAACTATTCACGACCTGACCAAGATCGACAAATGGTTCCTCAGACAAATCGAAGAACTAATTCATTTCGAAGCGGAAGTTGAGAAATATAAGATCGGCACCATCCCAAAGGAAGTCATGGAGCGCGCCAAAAAAATGGGCTATGCAGACCGCCAAATTGCGCATTTGTTGGATTGTCTGGAAAGTGAAGTGTTCAACAAACGCTACGACGAGATGGGGATCAAGCGAGTGTACAAGCTCGTGGACACCTGTGCGGCTGAATTTGCGGCGCAGACCCCTTACTACTATTCTACCTTTGGTGAGGAAAACGAATCTGTCAGAACAGACAAGAAGAAAGTCGTGGTCCTGGGTTCGGGCCCTAACCGTGTCGGTCAAGGCATTGAGTTTGACTACTCTTGTGTACATGGGGTGTTGGCAGCTAAAGAGTGCGGCTACGAGACCATCATGATCAACTGTAACCCTGAGACGGTTTCGACAGACTTCGATATCGCGGACAAACTATATTTCGAGCCTGTATTCTGGGAGCATATTTACGAGATTATCCTGCAGGAAAATCCGGTTGGGGTGATTGTGCAGCTCGGCGGGCAGACTGCTTTGAAGCTTGCTGAGAAGCTCGATAAATACGGGATCAAGATCATCGGAACGAGCTTCGAGGCCTTGGATTTGGCAGAAGACAGAGGCCGGTTTTCAACCTTGCTGAAGGATCTAGGTATCCCATATCCAGAATTTGGTACCATTCACAATACTGACGAAGCGCTGGAGCTTTGCAAGACCATCGGATTTCCGCTCTTGGTACGTCCTAGCTATGTATTGGGAGGTCAGGGCATGAAGATCGTGATCAACGAGAAAGAACTGGAAGAACATGTAGTCAACGTACTGCATGATATCCCAAACAATGAAATCCTCCTTGACCACTTCCTCGAAGGTGCTATCGAAGCCGAAGCGGATGCGATCTGCGACGGTGAGAATGTCTACATCATCGGAATCATGCAGCACATCGAGCCTGCTGGGATTCACTCGGGAGATTCGTATGCGGTACTTCCTCCTTACAACCTGGGAGATCTGGTCATTCGTCAGATCGAGACGCATACCGAGAAGATCGCCCTTGCCCTTAAGACTGTCGGCTTGATCAACATCCAATTTGCAATCAAAAATGACAAAGTCTATATTATCGAGGCAAACCCTAGAGCTTCCCGTACGGTTCCTTTCATTTGCAAAGCCTATCAGGAACCTTATGTCAACTATGCCGTAAAGGTGATGTTGGGCGAGAATAAAGTCACCGACTTTGAATTCAAGCCGGTGAAAAAGGGTTATGCTATCAAAGAACCTGTGTTCTCTTTCCATAAATTCCCGAATGTCAACAAGGAACTCGGACCTGAAATGAAATCTACCGGTGAGGCGATTTACTTTATCGATGATCTGATGGATGATTATTTTCTGAAAATCTATTCGGAGAGAAATCTCTACCTGAGTAGATAATCCGGCTCCACTAAATCCGTATTATTTTGTTAAAATTTCTCATCATATTTCTGGGCGTGGGTTGGCTTTTGGGCCAACTCATTCGCTACTTTCTCCGGTCCAAACTTGCACAATTTGCGAAGCAAGTGAATGAAGCTGCAAAAGAGCAGCAGCAAGCCCAGCAACGTGCGTCGAGGCCCAAAGACTCGGTAAACGTGGATTTTATCCCGAAAGAAGAACTCGAAAAACGGAAGAAAAACATACAGGGCGGAGAATATGTCGACTATGAAGAAGTGAAGGAGTAATCCTTCACTTTTTCTTTTTGGAGGATATACGCTAAACCGGTCCAGTGGATGATCAAACTTTTTTGACCTTCGCGATGAGAGAAGAAATCGCTTTTTCCTTGTGAAGGTCCGGACAGAGTCTTTGTCAGTTTTTTGGAACATCAATCAGCTGGACAAATCCATCGGAATAGGAAGAAACATCGATGCTTATGCGGAACTGCCATTCACTGAGGTGACAGAAGTGGAGCGAAAGGATTGGTTCAGGAGTTCCTCCTTCCTTCTCGTTTTGCCATTTGTCAAAATTACCGTGTTTCAATCTTGGTTTCATTCTAAATTTCCAGCAACCATCTCGAAGTAATTTTGATTTGGCTCAATAGCCCAAACCTATGATGCCTTTTTCCCAGAAAAACCTGTTCATTCTTTCGATCTTCCTTTTCCTGCTGCTCGGTACAGGGTCTTTTGCGCAGCAAGCAAAAGGAAAACTCAGGGGGACGATAGTGGACAAAGAAAATTCAGAGCCACTACCTTTTTCAACTATCGGGATTTATACAGAGAAAGACAGCCTGATAGGTGGTGGGATTTCGGATGAAAACGGCAAATATAATGTAGAACTGCCCTTTGGTAAATTCTACGCTTTGATTGAGTTTATGGGCTTTGAATCTCAAAAGACAAGAGCTTTTACGCTTTCCCGTGAAGATCAAAATGTGGATTTGGGTGAAATCGCATTAGCGTCTACCGCCTCAGATCTTAACGAAGTGGTCGTGCAGGGAGAAAAAACCGTCATGGAGCTTTCGCTCGACAAACGGATTTTTAACGTGGGGAAAGACCTTGCCAACGCCGGGGGTAACGCCTCCGACATCCTGATGAACCTGCCCTCTATAGCGGTAGATCCGGACGGAAACGTCAGTCTGCGTGGTTCTTCCAACGTACGCATTTTGATCGATGGGAAACCTTCTGGGCTCGTCAGCTTCAAAGGCAGCAGTGGGCTTCGTCAGCTTCCCGCCAATATGGTCGAACGAGTGGAGGTGATCACCAATCCATCGGCGAGATATGAGGCTGAAGGTATGGCAGGGGTCATCAATATTATTCTGAAAAAAGACAGTAAACAGGGATTCAACGGCTCTTTTGAGGTTATTGCAGGATATCCGCTCAACACCGGTTTCACGACCAATCTCAACTTTCGCCACAATCGGATCAATTGGTTTATCAATTACGGCCTATCCTATCAAAAGCGACCGGGTGTCAGCGAGCTCTATCAAGAAGTTTACAATGAAGACGGCACGACCTCGATCTTGAGCCAAAATAATTCCTCAACTGTCACCGGACTGAACAATAACCTGCGCGGCGGTTTGGATTACTATTTCAACGAAAACAGCATTCTTACCGCCTCGTATCTTTGGAGACGAAGCGATGCCCATCGGATCACCGACATTCGATACAATGACTATTTGAACAGTTTTGATAATTATTTGGGTTATTCACTCCGCCGTCAGGACGAAACCGAGGACGAGCCAAACAAGGAAGCGATCATCAATTATAAGCGGACTTTCGCTGAAAAGGGCCACGAATTCACGGCCTCATTTACCTACCTTAACTATTGGGAAAGGTCTGATCAGCTCTTTACGCAGTATTCTTTCACTCCTGAGGATACTGCGATTCCTGCGAATGATTTGGTGCAAACTTCCCTTAACGACGAATACGAAAACCAGTACTTGCTGCAGATGGACTACGTGAAGCCATTTGCCACCAAAGGCAAAATAGAGACTGGACTGCGGACTAGTTTTAGGGAGATGGAAAATGACTACATCGTTCAGGAGCAGAACGAATCCGGTGACTATGTGACCATTCCGGGACTGGACAATATCTTCCTATACAACGAAAACATCCTCGCCGCCTATGCCATCGTCGGCAATGAAACCGGGAAATGGAGCTACCAAGGCGGTCTTCGGGCGGAGCATACCGACGTAGAAACGATCCTGGTGGAGACCGGCGAAGAGAACCCGAGAGACTACCTGAACTTTTTCCCTTCAGCGCATTTGACGTATAATGTCAGCGAAGAAAATGCCTTCCAGCTGAGCTACAGCCGCAGAGTTAGACGTCCGGTTTACAACGATTTGAGTCCGTATGTTACCTTCTCCGATCAGCGCAATTTCTTTAGCGGCAATCCAGATTTGAACCCCGAATACACCGATGCATTCGAGATGGGTCACATCAAATATTTTGACAAAGCCACGCTCTTTTCCACCGTTTATTTCAGAAATACAGTGGACAAGATCGAGCGAATCCGACAGGTGAATGATGACGGATTTTCGGTAACGGCTCCCTACAACCTGACTGGAGAGAAGTCCTTTGGCGTGGAATTCAGTGGGGATTATCGGGTGAAAGACTGGTGGAAACTGGACTTCAACGCCAACTTCTTTCACGCCCGGATTGACGCCAGCAACATCGGACAGACCGATTTGCGGAAAACCTACTCTTGGCTTTTCCGCCAGACTTCTAGATTTACCTTTGGCGAGGGCTGGGATATCCAGGTTCGGGCCAACTACGAAGCCAAGCAAAAAACGGCTCAGGGCTACAGAAAAGGTATTTTCTTCATGGATCTTTCGGCCAGCAAGCGAATTTTGGAAGATCGAGGAACGCTCGTTCTCAACGTTACGGACATCTTCAACAGCCGCATCAACCGCTTCATCTCCGAAGGGTATAACTTCTACACCGAAGGGGAATCGCAGATGATGCGAAGACAAAGCAACCTGACCTTCGCCTACCGGATCAAGCAATAGCCTATCTTGTACTTCTTGTTCCCGGCCTCGGGCTGGTTTTCGTTTGCTTCGAAAGTGTAATCCCACCCATGCGTTCACTCGTTGTTTTTTCTGTGTTTTTCCTCGGCCTGGCCACTACGCTTTCTGCGCAAAAAATCAATGCAGCCTATCGTCTCGATATTCGAAAAGCGAGTTCGCCGATTTTGATTGATGGGGTGTTGGATGAAAAAGCTTGGGAAGAAGCCGACGTGGCGACGGACTTTTTCATGATCACGCCAATGGATACGAGCTTTGCCCGGGTGAAAACCGACGTGAGGATGAGTTATGACGAAGATAATCTGTACTTGATCGTGGTCAATCATCACGCAGTCGAAGGCCCCTATATGGTCGAGTCCTTGCGAAGGGATTTTTCTTTTGGGAAAAATGACAACTTCCTGCTCTTCATGGATCCCTTTGAAGATCTGACCAATGGATTTTCTTTCGGTGCAAATGCAGCAGGCGCGCAGTGGGACGGACAGATGTACAATGGCGGCTCAGTCGATCTCAGTTGGGACAATAAGTGGACGTCAAAAGTCAAAAACTACGCCGACAAATGGATTTTTGAAGCGGCGATTCCCTTCAAATCCATTCGCTACAAAAAAGGCATCACCGAATGGGGAATCAATTTTTCCAGGCTTGATCTGAAGACGACCGAAAAATCCGGCTGGGCGCCTGTGCCACGACAGTTTCCCTCAGCCTCTTTGGCTTATACCGGTACGCTCGTCTGGGACAATCCTCCACCCGATGCCGGAGCGAATATTTCGATCATCCCGTATGCGTTGGGCGGAGTCAGCAAGGACTTTCAAAACGAAGGCTCAATTGAGAATAGAGGCGAAGTCGGCGTAGATGCCAAGATTGCGCTGACCTCTTCGCTCAATTTGGATTTGACGGTAAACCCGGATTTCTCGCAAGTGGAAGTTGATCGGCAAGTGACCAACTTGGATCGCTTTGAGCTGTTTTTTCCGGAACGAAGGCAGTTCTTTTTGGAAAATGGAGACTTGTTTGCAGGCTTTGGCTACACGACGATCCGCCCTTTTTTCTCCAGAAGGATCGGACTCAATGCCCCGATCCAGTTTGGGGCGAGGCTGAGCGGTAAGATCAACAAAGACTGGAGAATCGGGGCCATGAACATGCAAACCGGAGACGTGGAAGAAACCGCTCTTCCTTCGCAAAACTTCACCGTGATGGCACTCCAGCGCCAAGTCGGAGCCAGATCCAATATTGGGGCAATTTTTGTTAACAAGCAGTCGCTCAATTACCATCCAGACACGACTTCAGAGAATCCGATTTACTCGCAGTTTAACAGAAATGTGGGTCTGGAATACAATCTTGCTTCGGCCAACAATATGTGGACTGGAAAGGCTATGCTGCTGCAAAGTTTTGCCCCCGACAACACCGGCAACGGCTTTGTCCACGCCGCCAATCTGAAGTATGCGGCGGGAAACCTGACTTGGAGCTGGCAGCATGAATACGTCTCCGAAAACTACACGGCCGAAGTCGGTTATGTCCCCCGACGGGGCTTTTACAAGGTTAATCCCTTTGTAGGCTATCGTTGGTTTCCGAAAAGCGAAAAAATCCTAAGCCACGGCCCGGATGGCAGCATGACCTTGTTTTACAACACCAAGGGCGTTCATACGGACAACAATTCCTTTGTCTCTTACAACGTCCGCTTCCGCAGTCAGAGCAACCTGGCAACCTATTTTGTCTATGACTTTGTGAAGCTGCAGGCGCCCTTTGATCCGACCAATTCCGGCAATGAAAAACTGCCGGTCGGCTCGGATCACTATGCCTTCAGCTGGAGGACGGAGTATGTGTCAAAACCTCAAAGCGTCTTCACCTATGGTTTTACGACGCGAATGGGAGGCTACTATGCGGATGGAGAGTTGTACACGCTCACTACAGACCTGGGCTACCGCTTTCAGCCCTATGTGAGTTTGGCACTCAACACCACCTATAACAAAATCATCCTTCCCGAGCCTTGGGGTACGACAGACTATTTGCTCGTCGGGCCGAGGATCGACGTCACGATGACCAATACGCTTTTTTTCACCGCGTTCATCCAGTACAACGAGCAGATCGACAACGTCAATCTCAATACGCGGTTCCAATGGCGATTCAAGCCCGCTTCGGACATCTACATCGTCTACACGGACAACTATCTTCCGGATCCTTTTAATGTAAAAAACAGATCCGTCGTGCTGAAATTTACTTATTGGTGGAATATCTGAGTCTCCACCAGACGCAATTCACCTAAATTGAGTCAGTCAATTGACGGAATTAACATTAATTGTGTCAGTTAATTTGGAGAGTAAAGTTGGATATCTGGACTGGATTGGTGGATAGAAAAAAGTGATCAGTCACAGTGATCAGTAGGCAGCGTTCGAGGAAACAAAATGCCGATAGCTTCCATTGAGGCTATCGGCAACTTTTCTAATTCAAATCACGGTCTGGGTCACAAAACCCTTTTCACCACAAACTACAGCTTCTCAAATACCAACCTGGCATGCCCCATGATCTCCCGCTCAAAGCAAACCCGATTGGGGCGTACGCGGAGAATCGCCAATTGATGTCTGAACTCCTTGTCAGTAAATAGCTTGGGCACCAAGGAGGCAAACCAGACGTATTTGTCCCAGCTGAACTTGTAGAAAAGCTTGGTCCATTCCCGGTTGGTTTTCACATAATCCAGCCTTCCATCGCTGTAATAGGTGTTTTTGAAAAACGGACTGGCAGTGCGCACGACGTGCTCATAGCCATAGGGCACCCAGGAATCTGGATTGTGTTTCAGCAAAAGCGCTATGAAATAGCTGTCGGAATCTTTGGGTGCATCGATGTCGATTTGGTCAAAGGGGATCATGTTTTTTTCAAAAGTCATGGTCTGCATGTAGAACTTTCCGCCCGGCTTCAGGAGATTGGCTACATGGCGAAAGTAGTCTTCATAAACTTCGTCCTGTCTGCCTCCCAAGTAATCTTTTACCGAGGCGACATGCTCGAAACTGCCAAAAGCGGTAATTGCATCGAAGGTTCCGAAATCTTCCGGCTTCACAAATCTGGCGTCTTTGATGTAGGCATTGAGGCCATTTTGACGGCAGGCGTTCACCTGCCCGTCGGATAGGTTGACGCCGATCCCGTCGGCACCGACCACGTCCCGCAGGTATTTGAGCCAGCCACCCCAGCCGCATCCCAAGTCCAGTACCCGGCTACCTTTCTTGATCCCGAGATCTTTGGTCACAAATTCATGTTTCCGGCGTTGTGCCTCCTCAAGGGAGAGGGAAAAATCGCCTTCGTACATCGCGTTGGAAAAGACGGCATTTTCGCCGAGACTACTTCGGATAAACTTGTCGATGTTGGTATAGGTGAAATCCATCTCCTTTTTCTTGTCCCAAGCCTGACCTTCACGCTCACTGACACTCGATCCACTCCATTTTTTGGAAAGTAGATCCTTATTGATTTCGGTTTGTTCCATAAGGGGACTGGTTAATATTGGTTAGGGCTGTTAAAAATTTGAAAATCAGAGTTCTACCAATGTAGGCTTTCCGATGGAAAAATAAAATACCGCAGAAAGCCACCCTAGACTATTTCTGCACTGGTTTTTTGAAAATCGGAGAAAATTAGCATTCTTTTCTACCTAGATCAGCAGGAAATCACCTCTACAACCTCACCTCAAATAATATCACTGAAACCGCATTGAGTGCATATTTCGGTCTAAAATCCTCTAAAATTTCAGAACCAATTCTCCTACTCGCTTTCCCAGGCCAAATCCTTTTTCTATAAAAATCTCATCCACTTTTTCAGATTCAAATGGAGGCTCGCCTGTCACTGCGCTCGCGCCAAATGCAGCTTCAGTTTCTTCTCCTCCCACCACGATCATCCCCTGAATCAGCATCGAATGGATGATATTCAACATCACCAGTTCTTCTCCGATCGAGATTCCTCCTCCGGTCGAAAAAGCAGCTCCGATCTTATCCTTCAGGGGGCGCCCTTCAAATGGCCAGGAATTGATGAATTCCTGAACCGGCGGTGCTATGTTGGCATTGTACACCGGAGAGCCGACCAGGATTGCACGGGCATCGAGTAGATGTTGGGAGGTCACCTGATCAATGGGAAGTAGATTCACTTTCACTCCCGTGACTGATTTTGCGCCTTCGGCAATGGATTCAGCCAAGGCCTTGGTACTGCCGGATTGGGAATAGTAGGTGATCAATATTTCGGGCATTTTCTGGGACAACGAGAGGAAACTCAGCCCCATCCATAAACCCATCAAAAAGACGATTTTTTTCATAGTCTGTTATTTGGGAGCGAATTTCACTGCAAGTTTCCTCATCAGACCGGGGAAAACTTTCGCTACGGTTACCAGCAATTTTCCGTGACCTGTGAAAACAAACACGGCTTTCCTTTGCGCGATTGCCTTCACCATCACTTTGGAGGCTTTTTCGGTGGACCACATCAGGTTGGCCGGACGGGGATCTTCCCGCTCAGGATGGAAATTCCCCTCGTTGTCGATTCGGGCAATATTGCTGTCCACAAATCCCGGATGGATGGTGGTGCAGGAGACTCCGCTGCCCATCAATTCCGCCTGCAGGGACTCGCCGATGTTATGAACAGCAGCTTTGGAAGCCCCGTAGGCAGCGATTCCGGGATTGGGAAGCAAGGCCGCCACACTGCCGATCAAAGCTAGTCTTCCCCGGCTTTTGCGGAGATGTGGCAAGGCATATTTGCAGGTAAGGGCCAAGCCTGTCACGTTCACGTCCATCTGTCGTCTCCAATCCGCCTCATTCAGCTCTTCGATCTTGCCTACTACGCCATATCCGGCATTGGCTACTGCGATATCCAGCCTGCCAAAGTCTGAAACCACCTGGGACACACATGTCTCAATACTTTTCGCATCGAGTACGTCACAGAAGTAGGCTTTTGCTTTTCCACCCTTGGATTCGATTTCTTCGACCAAACGATTCATTAGGTCAATTCTTCTTGCAGCTAGCGCCACTGTTGCGCCTTTTGAAGCAAATTCCAGGGCCATGCCTTTTCCCAAGCCGGAGGATGCTCCGGTAATCCAGACAATCTGATCCGTTAAATTCATTGGCTATGGGTTGAGTAGAAATTGAAACATCGGTTTTCTGCAAGCTCCTCTTGCAGGCCCAGTTTAAAAATAGCGTTTTGATTTGAATCCTATCAGTGTTTTTGAAACCCGAATTTTCCACACGCATACAATGCAAGCTTCGGTTTTGGTCAAAAAAAATCCCTGTCTCGATTCCAAGACAGGGATTTGGCTTTTGTAGTCAGCTACTCTTATTTCTTCCAGCTGGCTTTGCCGCCTTTGGCGGAGTCAACCGTGATGCTGTAGCCTGAGCCGGATGACACGATCCATTTCACCTTCACAGCACTCATACCAGGAATATTTTCGACCGCAATCTTTTCGGGAGAAAACTTCTGCTCGACAAACTTCTTCATATCGGCATCCTCCACCACAAATCCGGCTACGACTTTGGCACCCGAAATAGTTACATAGTCGGGACGCTCGATCTTGTACTTGAGATCTTGGCTGGCATGGGTTGGCATCAAACGTTCGTTGAAAATCGTAGCTGTAATGGCCTTCAGTCCTCCGCCAAGGTCTTCCTCCTTTACGTCCATCACCGAGAGTTTTGGCGTGTGATACGCGTGATAGATAGAGAAGGCCGCGTTTCGATGTGCGTCTTGTTCCAGCAAGAATCCTGGATGGGCACGCCCGAAGGTCTTCTTAAACCCACCGATCTCCACTGTTCCAAACTGTGGATGCTTGAACTCCTTCCAGTTGACAAAGGCATCGCCAAAAGTCAGCAATTCGTCCACTTTGAACTGCTCATCCTGGTTGCCTCGGCCGCTGGATTGCTGATGAAAATAAAGGTAGGAAACCATCAGCTCGTTGGAGTAGGTGAAAACACCTCGGTTGCCGTAGAACCAGTCCAGTTCTCCTCCAAACACAGAATATAGATCCTTGTAAACCGTCAAGTAACGATAGCCGGGGATCATTTCCTCACCTTTCTTGGCGATGGCATCGTAGATTCGGATGTCATTCTGATTGTAGGTATTCAAGTCCTCCTCAGCTCCTGGGCCTCGAAGGATCATCCCGCCTGAGTTGTGGAAACTTTGCGCGCCGGCGATGTTGGGATGCTTCATGACAAACTCCATCACGGAGCGGTTTTCAGGCAGAGTAAAGGGATACTTTAAGGCTCCCCGCTGGATGTAATCTGGTTGCCAGTTCCATCCCCAATCCCGGTTGGGATCGTAGTAGCCCACCCCATCGTCATTAACTTCGCCGTCGCCGTCGTTGTCAAGACCTTCCTGACCGAGCATCTCATAGGCACCGACTTGATTGGGACCGACAGCGATCAGCTTGCGTGGATCAAGGGGGTCTTTGATATATCTACCAGTAGGAGACTGGCGAATCATCATGGTGATATTGCCGTCTCCGTCGAGATCGTCCATCATGTCCTCTCCGACCTGCCCGTCACCGTCGTTGTCCAAGACCAGCATGCCGGATCGCGGTGTATTGGCCGTATTTGGCTCTTTGAAGAAGTTATTTCTCGCGTCAGGATTGATCGTCGGCGTGATGTAGAAGGTCTTATCCTTGAGCAATTGCTTGACAAACTCATTGTCCGCGTGCATCTCGGTGAGATACCAAGCTACATAGAGCGAAAATTCGCCGCCTTGAATTTCATTGGAGTGAATGTTTCCATCGATCCACATGGCTGGTTTGTCGGTATCTTTTCCTGCGGAAAAGTCCGTGATGGTCAGGGTGAGAATTTCGCGTCCTTCCACTGACTTGCCGATGGATTCGACCTTGGCCAAGTCCGGGTGGGCCGCGGCGATTTTTTTCATCCAGTCCCAAAGTCCCTCGGCACTGTAGTACCGATTCCAGGCGATTTCGACTTTTGGCTTATGTGGTGTGCCGATAGCTCGGAAGTAATTTTCCTGCTGGGCAGTGGCATTCATTGCAAACAAACTACTTGCTCCCAAAGCCAGTGCTACGATCAGATTTTTTGTTTTCATAGTCTTCATGGCTTAGAGTTTTACAGATTGAGTGGCGAATCCGGCATGCGGCGCTCCGGCTTTGACTGTGACGTTGCCTCCTCCGCGGATGATCCAGCTGAGTGAGGTTTTCTCAAAAGCTCCCAGCGAATCCACCAGCTTGATCTTGTCACCGGAGACAGTTTTGTCGGCTGAAGCATCCAAGTCTATCCGAATTTTCCGCAGCCAGCGGGATCTAGCTCCCATTTCCGAATGGGTCGGAAGCGGAGAATTGTTGTACAGATCTACCGACACCCGAGTCAGGCCATTTCCCAAAGACTCGGTCTTGAGGTTATGAAACTCTAGTTTTGGTTGCATTTCGGAGAGTTTCAGGATGAATGCCGTGTGCATCACCGCGATGGAATCGACTTTTTCATACGGTGGATTCGTTGCCGCAAATGGCTTAATTCCACCGACCTCAACTTTCTGCCCCGGAAAGTCCGGATGCTGCACCGCCGTCCAGGGCACAAAAGCTTCTTGTCCCAGCGAGTCCGACCAAGCGAGCAGGTTGGCTTCGGCGTTGGTTTTTCCCTTAAACTCCGGCGTCCAATAGCCCGGAGTCGAAAAACTCAATCGGGCAAAATGGAAGTATGCCCATTGAAAGAAATCCCCGTCAGTTCCTTGGTTGGTTTGCTGGAAAGCCTTGGTCGGGACGGTCTCATTATAAATCTCTGACACCATCGCATTGATCGCCTGGTCTTTTTCCAAGATGGATGAAACCAAGCGCTTCTTGGCATCTCCAGCGCTGTACTTCAGGGGACTTGAAAGGTTGTTTGCTGGTGAGAAGGTCACAAAAGCGAAGATATTCCACTGTTCAAAGAGGTAATCAAGCATCGCCCGACTCTCCAACTGAGACACAGCGAGATCTCCCGCTAAAGCTTCGAAAACAGGGAATTTGTAAGTCAAAGACTTGTTAAATGCAATGCCTTCCTGCAAGTCTTCGGCGAATTTCCCGTCTTTGTCGTCGTCTTTGCTCTCTTTATAGAGGCTATATTTTCCTGATTCTCCTTTGGCGCGATCGGCCTTGACCAAGACTCTTTCGTCTTCTTTGGAAGTGGTCCAATCACCCATCGAATCTTCGACACGCATCCAAGTGATCATTCCATCGCCATTTAGATCCGTGTATCCGCTTTCGCCAGACTTTCCATCCCGGTCGTGATCCACTACGGCAGCATTGCCTCGGCGCTCGTACTTGAGAGCGGCGTGGTATTGCTCGTAAGCGTCAGGGGACATATTGGGAAAGATGTAAAATGTAGTCTTTTCCAATGCTTCGGAATTTTCAGCCACCAGCTTTTCGGCAAACTGCAAGGCCAGCTCGACGCTCAGCACATGAAAGCCCTCCACACCACCGACAACGGCGATAGCTGGTTTTTCATCTTTGGCACCGGTGCCGACTTTGAGGACATAGATGTCTTTGCCGCCAGCGGTCTTGGTGAGAGACGTCAGTTCGACGGAGGCGTTGCTGCCAAGTTTCTGGAGTCGTTGGGTGACCTGACTGAGGGTGGGATAGTCTGCTTGCGCAAAAACGCTGCTGCAAATCAGGCTCCCCAGCATCAGTCCGGTAAGTAAGAATTTTCGCATAAGTTATGGGTTCGGGTTTTTTCTGAACAACGGGATTAGAAATTCAAGGGTAGTTTAGCAAAAAAAGGCAAGATTTTCAGGGTGGATTTTTTTGAAAAAAGAAATCAGTCGCAAGCGGAAACCGCCTTGGATAAGCGGCGCGGTTTCAGATTTCGTCTTGCCCTTTGGCAAAAATTCCCTTATTTCAGAAAAAACAAGCCGGTTCCCATGTACCAGAAAATTGCACTTGCGATCGCATTCTCTCCCAGGATGGAGGCATTGATTGCTGAAGCCAAAAGACTTACAGAAATTTTCGAATCAGAATTGGTTTTGATTCATGTTGGGTTAAAAACCCCTGAAGTAGAAGGGAAACTTTCAGCATTTCTTCAGAATCAAGGGCTAGAAGCTGGTCGGGTAAAGACGATCTGGAAGGAAGGAAAACCAGCAAAGACGATCCTCCATACCTGTAAGGAAGAGCAAGTAGATTTGTTGGTGTTGGGGGCATTGAAAAGTGAGGGGCTTCTGGCGTACTACCTGGGTTCGGTGGCCAGAAAAGTTATCCGAAAAGCCTATTGCTCGGTGCTGACACTGATCGAACCCAAAGAACAATCGTCTGATTTCTCGAAGGTCGTTATCAACGGAACGCAATTGGAGATCACCCCAAGAGTCATCAAGGCTGGAATAGAATTTTCCAAAAAAGTATCCGCAAATCAGGTATCCATACTCAACGAGATCAAGATGTATGGCTTACAAATGGCTACCGCGGCAGAAGATTCCGAACTCGAGGCTTCCAATACCCGACGCCAACTGGTGCAGGATGAGATCACCTACGTGGAGGAAATTCTAAATACCATGGACAAAGGCTCTCTGAAGATCAATATCAAGGTAACGGGAGGTAGATGGGCGGTGGAGTTGGCGAGATATTGTGAAAAGATCGAAGCAGATTTATTGGTGGTAGGCGATGATCAAAAGCTAAACTTCTTTGATCGAATTTTCCCTCACGATTTGGAGGACTTGCTCAGTACCCTTCCTTGCAATCTTTTAATCGTAAAAAACTAAACCTCCATGGAAACCCTCAACCACAAGGAGGTCATCAACCTTCTCTTACAACTCGCGGCCTTGTTGATCATGGCGCGGGTTTTTGCCGAGATAGCGCGAAAATTAAAGCAGCCAGCCGTCGTGGGTGAGATATTGGCCGGGATCATTATCGGGCCCACGATCTTGGGGGCACTGATGCCGGAATTTTTCACCTATCTCTTTGAATCTCATGAAAAAACCAACATCGCGCTGGATGGCTTTGTCCAGATCTCCGTCGTACTGTTGCTTTTTATCGCTGGGCTCGAAGTGGAGCTGCAGGTCGTCTGGAATCAGGGGAAAAACGCCTTAAAGATCGCTGTGGCTTCTATGGTTCTGCCAATCATTGCAGGGTTCGTGGTCGCTTACGCATTCCCTGAGTTTTTGGGAGTAAACATCAACGACCGGATCGTAGCCTCTACCTTTTTTGGATTGGCGATCTCCATCACAGGCCTGGCCGTAGTCGCGCGGGTTTTGATGGATCTGGGCTTGTTCAAAACTCCAACAGGATTGCTGATCATCGCGTCGGCGATGATCGTCGATATCTTGGGATGGTTCGTGTTCTCGGTGATTCTGTCCCTGTCCGAAACTGGCAAGGAAGGTCTCGGGCTCTGGCAAACTATCGGCCTGACATTCGCATTTACGATTATCATGCTGACTGTCGGCAAAGGACTGATCAATCGGGTTTTACCTTGGATTAATAAAAAATTGGCCTGGCCAGGAGGTCTACTTTCTTTGTCCCTAGCCATCTGCTTTCTGGCGGCGTCCTTCACAGAATTTATTGGTATTCACGCCATTTTCGGAGCGTTCATCATCGGTGTGGCACTGGGCGATTCAGAGTATCTAACGGAAAAGGCCAAGGAAATCTTGCACCAGTTTATCAACAACATTTTCGCTCCGATTTTCTTTTTGAGTATCGGGCTCAAGGTCAATTTTATCGAGGGCTTTGACTTGGCAATCGTCGGTATCGTGGTAATCGTTGGTCTAGTCACCAAATATTTTGGAGCCTACTTTGGTGGCCGAATGGGTGGAGTCTCGCGAAAGCAATCGATGGTCGTCGGATTTGGGCTCAGTGCACGGGGCAGTATGGATATCGTTCTCGGTTTGATCGCCTTGGAAGCCGGGTTGCTCTCGGAATCGCTGTTTATCGGTTTGGTAATTTTAGCCTTAGTCGCCAGTATTGGTACCGGGCCGATGATGGCTTGGGCAGAAAAACGCAAAATCTGATGAGATACGCGGAAATGAGGCGCGAGACATTCACACAAGATTTGAGAAAAAATACACTAAGTGCCTTCCTGAGCACTCGCCCTCCTCAACGAAGCATGACGAGGGTTGCGATCCTGTATTTCAATAACACATCAAAAAATTCAATCGGGAGAATCTAAACAAAGGGGCTATTTTTGCGCTTTCTAACGGAAATCTGATTACAATCGATGACTAAGCCTACAGCGAAAACCGGCGTTCTGCTGGTCAACCTGGGAACGCCAGACAGCACCCAAACCAGTGATGTAAGAAAATACCTGCGGGAATTTTTAATGGACGGACGCGTGATTGACATTCCTTTTGTCAATCGCTGGATGTTGATCAACCTGATCATTGCTCCTACCCGAGCTCCAAAATCCGCCGCCGAATACCGGAAACTCTGGACGGAAAGAGGTTCTCCGCTGCTTTTTCACACAGAAGATCTCAAGGCCAAGCTCATCCAAAAGCTAGATCCCGACAACTATATCGTGGCGATGGCAATGCGCTACCAGAATCCCAGTATCGAAAAAGGTCTTGCCGAGCTGAGAGCAGCCGAAGTGGGCAAGATCATCGTCCTGCCGCTCTTCCCGCAATATGCTTCCGCAAGTACAGGATCAGTGCATGACAAAGTCATGGAAATTGCCCGCACTTGGCAAATCATCCCCGAGATCACTTTCATCAGTAATTTCATAGAGCATCCGCTTTTCCTCGAGGCCTGGGCCGAATTGGGGAGAAAGGCGATGCAAGGCCATGACTACGATAAATTTGTATTTTCGTATCACGGCCTGCCCGAGCGTCAGATTCTAAAAGGAAGTGTCGGAGAGCACTGTCAGCTAGGAACCTGCTGCGATACCTACAGTTCGAAGAACCAATATTGTTATCGTGCACAATGCTTTCATACGACCCGACTGCTTGCCGAGAAACTCGGTCTGGCGAAAGAGAAGATCACGAACTGCTTCCAGTCCAGACTCGGCAAAGATCCTTGGGTCAAACCCTACACGGATGAAGTCATCAAGGAACTGGCAGCGGAAGGGGTGAAGAAAGTTCTCGTTTTCTCGCCTGCTTTCGTGGCGGATTGTCTGGAAACGACCGTTGAAGTCGCTCAGGAATACAAAGAGCAGTTTGAAGCGCTCGGCGGTGAACACTGGGAGTTGGTACCGAGCCTAAACTCCAACGACACCTGGGTGGATTGTGTGAAGGACATGGTGGAGTCAAGATCTTAATGATTCGAACTTTGATATTCGACATTCGAGATTTCTTCCAGTCGGCGTATCAGGTTTAGTCTAGGAGTTAAAAATTTCTCATTAGAATTCCAGCTTCTGGAGAAGACGCAAAACATAAGGTCAGTTTGAGAATCGGGGTTTGAGATTTGGTCGAGCGCTGTCAGGCTGAGCGAAGTCGAAGCCTTCAGCCTTGGCAAATAGGTTTAAAACAACCAAATCCCCCCAACCCCCTTTGATGATAATTGCATTTCCAAAATGGGATTCAAAAATAAAGGGGGAGTTCGCCCCGGCAAATGGTATACTTTCCTACTGTGACTTTTGTGTCCCTCGAATCTTATGTCTAGCGTCTTGATACTTAAGTCTCACTTCTTGATACTTCCTTGAACAAATCCTCCGCCCAGTCTCTCCTCATCCTCGGCATCATCCTGGTGTCCATCAACCTTCGGACTTCCATCGCTTCGGTGGGACCGTTGATCCCTTTCATCCGGGAGGATCTGGGGATTTCCAATGGGCTTGCTGGTTTTCTGACGACACTTTCCCTGTTGACTTTCGCTGTATTTTCACTTTTTGCGCCTTCTATCGGAAAGCGACTAGGACACGGCAAAGCCATTTTCATGGGGATCTTCTTTTTGGCTATTGGTGTAGTGATCCGAGTCCTCGGAGGTATTGAACTACTGTACTTTGGGACTGCGCTGACCGGGATCGGGATCGTTATAGCCAATGTGCTGATGATTCCTTTTTTCAAAGCGAGGATACCTGAGAAAATCGGCTTGATGACTGCAATTCTTACGACCGGCATGTCGCTTTTCGCAGCCGTCGCTTCCGGAATCAGTGTTCCGTTGGCAGTAGATTTGGGCTGGGGATGGAGGGGTTCTTTGGCTTCCTGGAGCGTGTTGATGGTTTTGGCATTGGTTGCTTGGCTGCCACAACTGAAGCCTCATCAATTGGGCAATCAAACTAAGCTCCTTCCTGCCAAGAATGTCTGGAAATCGCGCTTGGCCTGGCAGGTCACGCTGTTTATGGGAGCTCAGTCCGTAATGTATTTCACGATGATTACCTGGCTGCCGGATATGCTGATCGCCCGAGGAATGAGCCCGGTGCGGGCTGGCATTTCTCTTTCCTACATGCAGCTGATTTCGCTGATAGGGACGTTTTTCATCCCGGGATTATTGATAAGACTCAAAGAACAATCCAACGTAATCCTGATCGTCGGAATCGGCTATCTGATCGGATACGGAGCCCTTTTTATACACAATGAACTAGTCACTTTCGCGGCTCTTACCATCATCGGGATAGGAAGTGGAGCGAGTCTAAGTATCGCTTACACGCTGATTTCGCTCCGTTCGGCGGAGGATCTGACCACTGCCAAACTCTCCGGAATGGTGCAGTCGGCCGGTTATATTTTGGCCGCTTTGGGACCATTGATTTTCGGGATCTCGATGGACATGTTTGGCAACTGGAATTTTCTGATCTGGTTTTTGCTGATTATGACCCTTCAGTTTTTAGCTTTTGGGTTGCCGGCGGGGAGGGATAAGAAGATTCAGTAAGTCCGCTGACTCTCAGTATGTTTTTTGCGAAGGAAAACAAAAGACTGCTCCAAAGGATGAAGCAGTCTTTAGAATACATCCTTCAGTTCACTCAGAAATCCAAGGTCGAAAGATTCATTTGAGCATTGTTCCAGTTGGCAACCGTCACGATCAGATCATGATTTTGCGGAAGCTGAATTGAAGAGCTCGTGGTAATCGGATTGTTTGTCGACCTGCTTACCGTGAAGGCTTTCACTTGGACATTTTTCAAGGTTGACCGGTTTCCCAATCGCAGTATGCTCAGATCTGGACTGATTGTAATGTCCGTCTCGGCAGTCGGGCCACCACCGATTCCGCTAAAGGACAGGGATCGCACCTGATTGTTTACCATTCTGGAAAATGTCATGGTGAACTGCTTTTCGATCTGCGGGGTAAAACGGATCAAACTCGCATCAGCATTGACAATCAAGGTGTCGATTTGTCCCGGTGCGGTGTTTACGTCTTCCACCCGTATCGTGGTGCCATCCGGCATGATGCTGTTATAGGTATATTTTCCCGCCCCATTTCCGACGATTTTTCGGGTATAGTTTCGGTCCAAAGGAAGCAGGTAGGCTCCTTTTACCAAATAGCATGGATGTGAATCCGGAACTTCGCTGAAGATCTTATCATTGAATGTTCCCACACGCAATCCATTCTCATCGGTGATTTCCAGTTCTGCTGGACTGAGTAGAAAATCCAGGATAAAGCTGGTCAGACCAAATGGGCCGCTAAATGGCAGATCATGATCTGCCAATAAATAGTTGCCATTGCTCATGACTCCCAGGGTAATATTTTCTTCGCTGCAGAATTTGACCGTGTCGCCGCCATCGAAATAGTCGTAGTGCAACACCCCCTCAATCAGTTTGAATACCAGTCTGCAATTGGTATTATCAGCATGGTTGCAATCCCAACAATACATCTCTACGCCATCCAGACTAGAGATGGTCGTGAAATCTCCGGGCGACAATTGGGGCCCAGGATGGCCTTCCGGATAGACAAAGCGGTAAGGCATAATACAGTGAGAAGAACTCAATCCGTCGATATAACCTGCATCCCAAATCGCTCCTGAAGGGATGAAGAACAGCAACGGGGCATTTTCCCGGTCGCATCCCGTCATAAAAGTCCGCTCGATCGAACGGGCAGTTCGCTCAACCCTGGATACGCCTTCCCTGCTTTGGTCATGGAAATGAATCAGGCTTTCGCGACTGAGCAGCTTGCCATGAATTGCCGTTAGCATCGTGTGAATGCTGGCTTTGGAAGTAGAGATCGCATTGGTCTGTCCGGTCCAGAGCTTGTCAGCCACAACGCTCGCCAAGGAGGTGCAAAATCCAGTGGCAAGCCCTCCGTTGTCTTCACCTTTGAGAAAGTGTTCATAAAAGATGTAAAAGGCGCCGGTCAAAACCGGATGCCCGAACACCGGATCCAGCAGCTCATGCCAAACTTCGGCTGCACCAAAGGTATCTTCAAACGTCCCCCAAGTTGGAACGCCATCTTTGAAATTGTCGAAAGGTAAGTTGTGCACACCGTAGGTGAAGGGAATCTCCAGAACTCTCGGTTTAGCCGCTGTCCTGGCATTGGAAAGCAGCCCGTCGGGATTCCGTACTTGTATGGATACATTTCCTCCGGATGTCCCGGTGCCCGGAGTTCCAAGCATCACAAATCTCAGTCTGTTTGGGGTTAGAACTTCGGCGGGTATTGCTTGACCGTCCACCAGCGCTGTCGCCCCGTTCAAGAATGCTTTCCCGGTTAGTTCGATGGTTGCCATAGGAGCAAGCACTGCCGGCAAATTGTCCAGTTGAGGTTTCACCCGTATGAACAGCCTGTTGCTTTCGGTATTGTCGAAGGCTCGTCTCAAGAAAAGCGACTTTTTCCCTCCTGAGATATTGTTGGGAATCGTCACGGAAATACTTTCATCCGCATTGATGGTGGGAACCAAAGTAATGCCTCCCTCTAAGATCACCCGATCGTTGTTGGCAAATCGAGTCCCACGTATGGTGATATTATTCCCTGGAAAAACCTCCACCGGGTTCAATTCCGTGATATAAGGTCGAGTCAACAAATCATCCCAAGCATCTTCGCTAAACTGAAAGAACTCGTTTAAGGCATCTATGCCATTTCGGCTTCCATCTGAGCCCACTGCACCCGGCTGACCTTGCGCTCCACTTTTTCCGTTTCGGGCACTTTTGCAAACTTCTCCATTGCCACTTCTGCCGCCATTTCCACCTTGACCTCCAGAGCCACCAGCCCCTCCTCTTCCGGCCCTTCCACCTTCATTCTTGAGTCGAAAGGCATTGGCTGAAACGGTCTGCGCCAAGGTTCCATCTAACACACCGACGGTGATTTTGGCTCCGTTGCCACCGTTACCTCCTTTTCCTCCATTTCCTCCTCGACCACCGTCACCACCGTCACCACCATCTCCCGGGTCGGATACACAATGCTCGCCAAAGAACCATGCCCACTTTCCACCTTCACCGTTAGCACCATTTCCTCCTCGTCCGCCATTCTGGCCCTTTCCTCCCAATATTCCATCCTCGCCACTGAGATTAATGTTCGGAATATTTGTCAGGTTTTTTACCCAGATTTCAAGTTCGGGCGCATTGAATCCGTTCGAGCCGGTGATCCCTGAGGAGCCGCCCCGGCCGTTTTCACCGTCCAGTCCATGCCTGTTGTTTCCATTGGTGTGGATTCCCGACCATCCACGGCCGTTCAGTCCAGGGTCAGTCGCGCGAGGTGGAGTAGATCCTCCCGGCTTTTTCCAGGTGATCTCCGCGTTTGGACCACAAATTATCTCTTCTGCGATGATGATCAGCTTTTCGACGTTGGCTTCGATACTCAATCGGATATTTGTCAGATCGAGTACTCCTGCGATGATGACCGACTGATCCACTGGCAGCGTCGTCAAGGACATCATCTTGGCTTGAGTGGTCAGTATCGGCCAACTCTGGGGCTGTTTGCTGGCTAAGTTTTTCAGCATTTCAGGATTTCTGACCACCAGATTTTTAACATCAAGATCCACGACTGCATTGAGTGGTTGAGAAACTCGGGTGGTAGCCAAGGTCGGACTATTTGCGATTACGGCTTTAGGTAGGCGTAGACCTGTTCTCGGGGCGATAGTTAAATTGTCCAAGCGGGTTCCGAAGTTACGATTGGCCAATAGGATGCTGGAGGTTGGTTTTGCGGGTGCGTTTGCAGCCGGTGAGGTCGAGGGCTTGGTAGCACTGTCCGCTGCGGCCTTTAATACTTGGACGCTGTTTCGGTTGGGCAAAAATTTGGCTAGTTGAACCTTTTTCTCCGCTTCTTTTAGACTGCCAAAACCTGTTGCAATTGCATCCCAATCGACTACAAATCGATTACTCTTTTTAGAGGCAACCATGACCTTGCCTCTCGTAATATTCGTCGGGACCGCAATCTTCAATTTATCCAAATCGCTGAGTTTTTCAACACCCGCGGCGTTCATGATGTTTTTGATCGGGAGTAAGCGTGCGTGACTTTCGTCCCAACTCGACACGACCCGTACCAAAGCTTTCGAGCCCAATTTGGTTTTGATTACTGCTTCGAGCTTGAGACAATCATCTATTCTTTTTTTTGCTGAGGCCCTGTTTACGACTCCGCGTTTGATCTGGATATCGGCCACTTTTCCCAAAAATTGAAAAGCTCTTCCATCCATGCCAGTCGCCACACGGAAGCCCATGCCACCCACTGGAACCAGTTGACCGGGCATGCTTTTAGTTGCTACGACTTTGCCGTTTGCCTCCAGCGTATTCGTTCCGTTTTCCTCTCGGGAAAATACGACATGAACTTCTTTGTCCTGAGGCATCGCGCTCGTCGATGTGATCACCTGCCAGCCCTTGGAAGTGTGGACGCTGCCGTTGAGTTTTCCTGCATCGTCGAGAAAGATGGCCACCGGAGGAGATTGCGACTCCAATATATTCTGCCGACTTCCCGTGACTTTTTGGGGCTGAATAGTGGCCTCAAGGGTAAATGAAGCTGAATTTTCGATTCCTGGAATTTTGCCGATGTCGATAAATCCCCTGGTGACCTGGAATTCATTTTCTTTAGTTGTCGCGGCTATCTTGCCCAGCAGACTGACCGAATTTCCGGTCTCAGCTCCGTCAAACAACTCGTTGTTCTGAGAGCGTAAATAGAAAACTGTCTTTGAGTTTAACATGGTATTTTGGGTTATGTGTGAAAAAAATAGATGGGATTGACGGCGAAAATAGATGTAGCCCTAAATGGGATCTTCGGTAACGAAAGCGGGATTTTCCTTGAATTTCGAAGGCTGGCGGGTAGGTTTGATGCTGTTGTCGTTGTGAAAAAATGATTAGTCGATCATTGTCTTCGTGCTCCTCAGAGAGAAAGCAAGCGATCCGTGTTTGCACTCAGCTAATTATACAAATATTATTTTAAAAAATCAAAAAATTTAAACTCAAACGGCTAGATATTGGATATTGTGCAAAATATTATATGTTTAGTGTATAAATTTCAACAATAACTTGGCGGAAGATTATAGAACTGAGATTGGGCAAATAGTTCTTCGTCACAAAAGAAAGCGGTAAATTCGCGCTGAATTTTAAACACCGATGCAAGACCTATTTACCTCCTTGGGAATTTCCGAAAACCTGCTCAACTACGTGCTGATGCCCCTACTGATCTTTGTTGCGCGAATCGGGGACGTGTCGATGAACACCCTGCGGATCATGTTTATGATGAATGGGAAAAAGAGTATTGTCCCCGTTTTGGGTTTCTTTGAGGCTTTGATTTGGTTGCTGGCGATTGGACAGATTTTTCAGAATGTCGACAACCCTATCTCGTACCTCGCTTATGCGGGCGGCTTTGCTACAGGAACGTACGTCGGGATGACCCTAGAAGAAAAACTCGCGATCGGCCGCGTGCTCGTCCGGGTGATCACTCCGGAGATCCATCCGGAATTGCTGGAGTTTATGAAGGAAAGAAACTACCGATTTACCAATGTCGGCGGAGAGGGAAGATACGGAAAGGTCAACCTGCTATTCACTGTCATGAAGCGTGACACTCTTCAAGAGTTTATCTCCAAAGTCAAAGAAGTAGACGAAAAGGCCTTCTATACGATTGAAAGCGTAAAACGTGTATCCGAAGATGATCTTAATACGATGGAAGATCGCTCCGGATTCCGAAGCAAATTTTTCAGCAAAGCCCGAAATTGATGGGCAATTCCTGGTTTCAATTTCAGCAGTTTCGGGTAAATCAAGACCGCTGCGCGATGAAGATCAGTACCGATGCAGTCCTGTTGGGTTCACTAGCCAAAGCCGAATATCCGACAAAAATTCTAGATATCGGGACGGGCACAGGGGTCATTGCGCTGATGCTGGCTCAACGATTTCCAGATGCAACCGTCCGAGCGGTCGAGCTGGACGAAGACGCGGCAAATCAATCTTTGGAAAATTTTCAAGAAAGTCCATTTTCAAAGAGAATGAGCCTCTTTCAAGGTCGGATTCAGGATTTTCCGGCTGAAGAAAAATATGAGTTGATCGTCAGTAACCCTCCCTTTTTTCCAGACCATCTCAAGTCCCATGACGCCAAGCGCAACAAGGCACTTCACACCGACGAACTTTCCTTTGAAGAGCTGATCGGAAAAGTATCCGCACTCCTTTCGCCTTCTGGAACGTTTTGGGTGATCCTTCCTCCCCGACAAATGCGGGATCTGGAGCTCCTGGCGCTGAAGTCTGGACTTTTTATTTTTCAAAAAACCAAAGTCCAGGATATCGCAACCAAACCGATTTACCGGGAAGTCTGTGGCTTCACCTCGTCGAATCAGGATAAGAAATCTGAGACCCTCATACTTAAAAATGAAGATCTGAGCTATTCCGGTTCCTATTCGGCTTTACTTTCAGAGTTTTTGTTGGGTTATTAAAAAATCAGGGTGTTATTTTTTGATTTTTGAAGAAAAATTCAGCCGAATTAAAAATGGTAGGTTGTAATTATTTGGCTTTTTCTATTTTTGATTTCACCAACCACCACTCCTTCCAAGGTCTTGCTGTTTTACGCATTTCCCGATCGGAAATAACAATGCCAAACCGAAACGATGTTTGACGTTCCGGTGAGAAAGGAGGCATTGGTTACCATGAATTTAGTCTGCATGGCCCGTAGTTTATTATCCCATACTCTGGACCTAGCATCCGACCCTGTGTTTCAGCTTTTCACCACGGTTTGCTTCCCAGTTCCAAGGGAGTCTGCCGATCTGATCCCAAGGGGATTTTACACCTGTCTATGAAAAAAATATTACTCCTTGCGCTTTTCTTGCTAGGTCAGTCGGCTTGGGCTCAGACTGTGACTCCCGGCAAGCGAGAGGTTGTCGGTCGCGACATCGGACAGCTCAAAGGCATAAAAATCCAAGGACGAATCATCGACGAAATCACCGGAGAGGGCTTGGTAGGTGCAACCGTCTCTGTGCCCGAACTGGACGTGACGCGTGTCACCGACACAAATGGAAGTTTCGATCTTGTTTTAAGCCGGGCTGAGTACAACCTGCAATTCAGATATGTGGGTTACGAGCTTATTGACTATCCGATCACTGCGGTTGGAGATGGGCGGCTGACTATCCGGATGATTCAGGAGGATTTTCAGCTGGACGATGTGGTGATTTTTGGCAGAGATCCTGAGAAAAACATCCGCTCCACGGACATGGGAGCGGTCACTTTGAGCATGAACACGATCAAGGAACTGCCCCCTTTTTTGGGAGAAGTGGATATCGTCCGATCTCTGGCCACGCTTCCGGGGGTAAGTCAAGTCGGGGAAGCCTCCTCAGGACTAAATGTCCGTGGTGGAGGAGTGGATCAAAACCTGATTCAGTTTGGCGGAGCCCCGATCTATAATCCTTCGCACATGTTTGGGCTTTTCACAGCTTTCAATGCCGACATGGTCAATGACGTGACACTTTATAAGGCCGCCGTTCCCTCCAGATTTGGCGGAAGGAGCTCTGCGATTTTAGATATTTTGCCAAAGGCTGGTGGAGTGGATCACTGGGGAGGAGACCTGTCCGTGAGCAACTACTCCGGAAAGATCTCCTTGAACGGCCCACTGGTCAAGGACAAAGTTTCGATCTTAGGCGGCTTTCGGATATCCTACATCAATTGGTTTTTGAAGGCGATGAGCAATGAGACCCTGCGAAACTCCAACGCCAATTTTTACGACGGGAATATCATCATCAGCGCTCCGGTGTCGGAAAACAACGAGTTTACTTACAGCTACTACACCAGTTACGATGATTTTGCTTTTTCCTCCGATACGACCATTTCTTGGAAAAATACCGCTCATTCCCTTCAATGGAAAAGTAAACTCAGTGAAAAACTCAGTCTGGATGTCCTCGGTTACTATACCGTCTATGATTATGGGATTTTCAATGAATCCGGGATCAACGATTTTAGGATCAACTCTGACATTAAGGATCTGGGGGGACGGGTAAATCTGTTCTATGATTTCAGTCCGACCAGCAAGTTTTCTTTTGGCGGGATGTTTAAGCAAGTCGGCATACAGCCGGGTGAACTGATACCGGAAGGGGAGGAGGATATTTTGCCTCAAAAGGTGCAGGACGAACTTGGGCGAGAGCTGGCGGCTCACTTTCAGCACGAGTTCGAACTCGGAGAAAAATTTGGATTTTCTTATGGGCTGAGGTATGATGTCTACCAATATCTAGGCCCTCGTACGGTGAGAGACTACGAGGAAAACGAGCCGATTTCGGACGGAAGTGCCATATCGGAAACGGTGTATTCGGACGGGGAGGTTATCCAAACCTACAATGGGTTGGGGCCTCGGGCTTCCGTTCGGTATTCCTTCAATAAGTCCAGCTCGATCAAACTTGGCTACAACAAGATGTACCAGTTTATCCACTTGATCTCAAATACGGCCACCATCGCCCCTTCCGATGTATGGAAGCTGAGCGATCAATTCCTTGCTCCGCAGATCGCAGACCAATATTCGTTGGGATTCTTTAAGAATTTCAAGGGCAACATCTTCGAAACCTCGCTGGAAGTTTATTACAAAGACCTTCAGAATGTGGTGGAATACAAGGACGGCGCTAACCTGATTCTCCAGAATGACATCGAAACTGAGCTCGTCCCGGCTGAAGGACAAGCCTACGGCTTGGAGCTTTATGTGAAAAAGAACCTTGGTAGAATCACGGGTTGGGTGTCTTATACCTACTCCAGGTCGCTGAGAAGGGTGATCACCTCATTTGAGGAAGAAAACATCAACGATGGAGAATGGTATGCGAGCAACTTTGATAAACCCCATGATCTGACGCTGATAGGAAACTACAAAATCAGTACAAATACGTCAGTATCCGCGACATTTGCCTACAGTACCGGAAGGCCGGTGACTTTGCCGGCGGCAAAGTTCGACTATTCTGGCAACACGCTGGCTTATTTTGCCGACCGTAATCAAGGTCGACTGCCGGATTTTCACCGACTGGATATGTCGCTGAATTTTAAGTTTGCAGGTGAGGGCAAGTTCTTTGATGGCAACTGGACCTTTTCCCTACTGAATGTATACGGCAGAAAAAATCCATTCTCTGTCTATTTCGATCATTCCGAAGGATCGCCGCCGCAGTCCTTTAGACTAGCCCTTTTGGGCGTACCTCTTCCAAGCTTAAGCTATGCAATCAAATTTTGACAAGATGCTAAGACGACTGATCTTTTTAGCTTTGATCCTTCCGGTGGCCTGCATCGAACCTTACAAGCTTGACGTTCCCGAAGGTGAGCAGCTCCTTATGGTAGAGGCAACCATCACCTCCGGCCCTGGGCCGCATGCCGTGACGCTCACTCGAACGGCAACGTATGGTAGCATCTTTGAGGCCTTGATCAGGCCGGTGACCCAAGCCACGGTAGCGGTTCGTGACGAGTCCGGGGCTACGACGATACTTACAGAAAGCTCGGAAGCAAGGGGATCATACTTCACTTCGGCGAGTTTCCAAGCTGAAATCGGCAAGTCCTATACGCTTCTGATCGAGACGATAGATGGAAAGACCTATGCATCACGTCCGGAAAAAGTCGAATCGGTGCCTGCGCTGGAAAACGTCGGGATTCGTACTGTGGTGATCGATCAAGCCGGCGGCGAAAATCCCAGATCCGGAATTCAGGTGATCGCGGAGGTGAATGACCCCGGAGACCAAAACAACTTCTACTACTGGAGAAACGGCCCTGCAACGTACGTGTTGGAGACCAGACCGGATCTCTACACACCTCCGACGTCCCCCGCAAACCCCGATCGGATACCTCAACCAAAGCCCTGCTGTTTTACGTGCTATCGCACTGAGATTTCCAGCAACCGGAGCATGTTTGTCGAGACAGACGATGACTTCAATGGCTTGACGACTCATATCCCTGTTGCCTTTATAGAGGACGATGGTAGGCGATTTGTGCGAACATTCAGAATTGATGTGAAGCAGCTTGGGATCTCTCAGGAAGCCTATCGATTCCTGCGCTTAGTCAAGCAACAGGCGGAGATCAGCGGCTCCGTTTTTGACCCACCTCCTGCAACTATTCGGGGCAACATGACCAGCTTAGACAATCCTGAAGAGGTGGTTCTTGGGTATTTTATCGCAGCGGGTGAAACTACCAAGCGAATCTACGTTAACAATTCAGACCTTACTTTTCATCAAAATAACGCATTGATCCCAGACGATTGTCTGACGGTTCAGGGCACCTCGGTGAGTCCGCCGGCAGATTGGAAGCCCTAATCAAGAAACCAAGCTAGCCTGCTTCTCCAGAAGCAGGTTTTTTTTAGAACGTAACGGTCTCTTCAAACCCGATTCCCCATTTTTCCAATTCTGCCAAAATAGGATTGTAAAGTTCGGGGAGGATAGGGACATGCAGTCCGGTCAGCGGGATTTTTCCATCCAAAAACAGATCTACCGCAATCGCCAGCGGTAACCCAACGGTCTTGGCCATGGCCGTGTAGACTGAATCCTGCCCGAAACTTACCAAACTGGAACTCACTTTTTTGATGCCTTCGGTAGTTTGGATCTCAAACAGATGCTTCATCACGATCATGTCCTTGTCTTCTGGCTGTAGCTTCCAGTCGATTTCCAAGATGGCTTGCAGGAGTTGTGCGGGAGTACCTTTGGTTATGGGCAGTTTTCTGTTTTCGAAAAATCCCAACCATTGCAGCTTTTCGAAAGTTGGGAAATCCAGTTCGGGGATTACTTCAGCGAGTTTTTCCTCCACGCTCAGTTGCGAATGAAAGGGGAGGAAAGCATTCAAAAACTGCTTCAACGTAGCGTCATCGGGCATTTTCATCTGAAAGGAATCATCGGTCATCCCTAGCTGAACAAAGACATCCCAGGCTTTGCAGTAACCCGCTCGGCGAAGTGTCCCTCGAATCATGGTCGGAATATCCTCCAGTCCGTACACCGTCCGGTAGCTGAGTGAGTCCCGGTTGGGATAGCCATCGAAGTCTCCCAAACCGCGAAAACTGATCGTTTCAGTCCGCCGGAAAAGCTGGTGGTAGGGGACATACTTCAGCTCACCGGTTTGGATGTACCGCGCAGTCGCCTGCCCAGCCAACACGACATTTCTGGGGTTCCAGGTAAACTTGTATTTCCAGGGATTGTCCTCGGATTCCGGTGCCAACAAGCCCCCGCAATAGGATCTGAAGGAGAGGATTTCCTCGCCCTTGGCTTTCGCATCATCGATGATCTTCATCGCCGACATGTGATCGATCCCTGGATCCAAGCCACATTCATTTAGGAAGAAAAGGTCTTTCCTTTCGATTTCAGGCCTCATTTCCCGTAGGAAATCGGATTCATAGGAGGCGGAAAAAAAGTGCTTTTCCAGCTCGATGCAATCTCTGGCAATCATGGGGTGCATAGCTGCCGGAAGCATGGAGATGACCACATTGGCTTGACTGAGGAGTGATTTTCGTCTCGTCCCATCCTCCAAGTCCAGCTGCTCACCTGTAGTATAGCGACGGCCGTGAAGTTTGTGATTGACCGTATCCAAATTCAGATCAGCCAGGATCAGACGCCGGTTTTTTCTTTCACAGCTTTCTGCCAGATAGTCAATTAAAAAAGTGGCCGATTTCCCGGCTCCAAGGATTAAAATCGTGTTCATCGCTTGAGGGTTACGGTACAAAATTGGGAATATATTTGGCGGAAACAGCCCTATTAAAATTAATTAAAGAACAATTCCTTACTTTGACGGTTTGGTTTTTTCTAAACTGAATTTTACTGTGAAAAAGATAATTCTGAGTTCAGAGATCGAGGAATTAAGTCCTGAAGAGTTGGATCATGTGGAGCAGACCTTGCTTTCAAGAGCTCAAAGCGTGGCTAAAATGGCTTACTCACCCTATTCTGACTTTCAGGTGGGTGCCGCAGTCCTGCTGGAAAATGGGGAAGTCTTTCAATCTTCCAACCAGGAAAATGTCAGCTTCCCGGCGGGTTCCTGTGCAGAGCGTCTAGTCCTGGGTTACGCCGGTGCCAACTATCCCAACTCAGCTCCCGTCATGCTTGCCATTGTCGCCAAACGCGCGGCCGACGAAAACTGGGCAGATGTGTCTCCCTGTGGCATTTGTCGCCAGACAATCAACGAAGCCGAAAAACGCTTTGGAAAATCTGTCACGGTTCTGATTTTGACAGCTACTGGAAATATCCTACGGGTCAGAGGAATCTCTCCACTTTTGCCGTTGAAGTTCAATGATTTCTTTACCAACTCGTGAAAACATCCATTCAGTTTCCGTACGAAGCACATTACTATCTCTCCAACGAACCATCGTACGAGGAGCGAGAAATCTGGCTGGTTTTGCACGGATATGGGCAGCTCGCGGAGTTTTTTGTCCGAAAATTCAAGACTGTTTTTTCACCGGACAGAATTTTTATTGCGCCCGAAGGGACCAATTACAATTACCTAGAGGGGTTTCAGGGGCGTGTTGGTGCCAACTGGATGACCAAGCACGAGCGGGAAACGGCTATTGCAAACAACCACCGGTTTTTGGACACCTTACTCGATTCTTTTCTGGAAAAATATCCGCATCGGCCAACTATCCATGTCTTGGGATTTTCTCAAGGGGCAGCCACAGCGACCCGCTGGGCAAGTCAATGGGACGGAAAGATTGACACGTTGGTACTTTGGGCGGGTGGATTTGCTTTAGACTTAAATCTTGAAAAATCAAAATCGGCATTTCGGGAAACAGAGGTGATTTTGGCAGTCGGAAGCGCGGACGAACTAATTACTTCTGACCATGTGATCCAGCAGGAGGCATTGATTTCCAGCATGGGAAAGGATGTTTTGCGACTGTCGCATACCGGTGGACATGAGTTGGATGCCGGGCTTTTAGAAAAAATCATAAATAGAAAGAAATGAGACTATTTTTTAGCCCGGAGATTGCTATGTTTGAAACAATTTGACGAAATTTTAGTCTTCGTTATTTTTCGATAAATCTTGAATCCAATACATGCTTTCGCTTACTGAAAAAGAGGTAGATACTATCGCTACCCAATTATTGAAAGGAATGATCTGCTTCTATCGCATAGACAAGAAGAAGATCCACCAAATGCCCGACGACGAAGACTACTTCAACTACGATCTGACCAAAGAAGAAGAGGATGTTTTAGACGAAATTGACGAAGATCCGGACAATTTTGCCGAGTTTACCAAGATGGAGCCATCGCAAGAGCATCAGATGATGCAGGACTTCGTGGATCGCAAAATCAAGGAAAAAAGCCTCGCCGAAGATCTGGTCAATGCACTCAGCAAACCAAAGGCAGCCACCGGGTTTAAGTTTGTGATCGATGGTTCCAAGTACAAAAGCGAATGGGTCGAGTACCGTAAGGACAAATATCTGGACTGGGTCAAAGAGCAAGTTGACGCTTTCAACTACGCAGAAGATTAAGAAAATATCGCCCAATGTTTCGTTCGGGCGGTTTTTCGTTTATCTGACAGCTGGCTAATTTGCGCGATGGAAAATTTTTCGATCCGAAACACGCTGAGATCAGGCGATCTTGGACAGGTCGCGTACCTCCATGGGAAGATCTACGCCGAAGAGCACGGTTTTGGATTTGGTTTCGAAACCTACGTAATGGAAAGCCTCGTGGAATTTCATCGGCAATTTGATCCCGAAAAAGACCGCGTTTGGGTCGTAGAGGCCCAGGGCAAAATGGTCGGTTTTCTGCTCCTCATGCATCGCCCGGAAAACCAGGCTCAATTGCGGTATTTCATCCTTGAAAAAGCTTACCGGGGAATTGGCTTGGGGAAAATACTGATGGCAGAGTGGATGGCTTTTTATCATGAAAAAGCATACTCGTCCGCTTACCTCTACACCACCTCAGGACTCGATCCCGCTGTTCACCTCTACAAGAGCGTCGGTTTTCACAAAGATTCAGAAAGCCAATCGGTAGAATTTGGTGTGCCGATGAATCAAATCCTTTACCGATTCCCGTGAAGTTCCATTCCTATTTGACATGAAAAAACCAGCTATCCTCTCGATATTGACCCTTTTCGCCCAACTCACGTTAGCCCAAGGCTGGGATTGGGGTGGGCCAATGGACCCCTTGCAGCAGAAGTTCAAAGTCCGGCATTATCGATTGGAGTTGGAGTTTTTTCCCGAAACCCAAAGCATCCAAGGTTCCAATACCATTACCTTCTCTGCTGACGAAAAACTGGACACTCTTCGACTCAATCTCATCGATGTGTATCAGGTCGAAAAAGTCCTGATGGGAGGCAAGGAGGTGCAATTCAATCGTCATGACGATTTAGTGGATATCTTCCCTGGCAATTGTGACTGCGATCAGGTGCAGGTCTTCTATGGCGGTAAGACTCCGATTGCCCAGGACCCGCCCTGGGAAGGAGGGTTTACCTGGGAAAAGGACCAGTTCGACAACTATTGGATGGGGCTGTCCGACCAAGGGGATGGTTCGCAGGTCTTCATGCCGGCTTTGGATCATCCCGCCAGCGAACCCAGCGCCGGAGCGGACATGATCCTCACAGTACCAAAGCCGTACTTTGTCGCTTCCAACGGACGACTGATCGAGACCAAAGAAAGTGAGGATAAACTTACTTACCATTGGGCGACTACCTATCCGATCAATGTGTACAACATCAACTTTACGATGGGTGTTTTCCAAGAGGAAAAGCTGGACTTTCAGTCTGTTTCCGGGCAAATCGTCCCAATGCACGTTTGGGTTTTGCAGGAAAATCGGGCAAAAGCCATGGCCTTGCTTGAGGTTTTGAAGGTGAGTGCGGAAACACAGGAAAAGTATTTCGGCCCATTTCCTTTTCCTAAGGATAAGATCGCCGTCGTCGAGACTCCTTACCTCGGAATGGAGCATCAGACGATCAATGCTTATGGCAACAATTTCCAATTTGTGCCCATGGGAGATACCCAATACGACTGGTTGCTGCATCACGAGCTGGGTCATGAATGGTTTGGCAACAAGATCTCCGTGGCGGATTTTGCTGACATGTGGCTTCATGAGGGCCTGACTGCCTATGGAGATTTCCTGTTCTATTGGGAACACGGTGGGGCAGAGGCCTATTTTGGCAAGGTCAAGACTGACTACAAATCTATCCCTCACCAGAAGCCGGTCGTCAGTCCGGTTAACTCCACGGAGGAAGTGGCCTATCACGGGGAGATCTACTCCAAGGGTGCCATGGTCATCCATTCCCTTCGGGGGATTTTGGGTGACGAGGTTTTCTTCCCGATGATCAAAGCCTTTGCCACTGATGAACGATTCACCTATCAGAATATGGTCGACACGCAGGATTTTACGGATTTTGTGCAGGAGTATTCCGGTCAGGATCTTACGGGTTTTTTCGATCTCTATCTCTACAGTACCGCGTTGCCAAAACTTAAGGTGGGAAAAAGGGGCAAGTCCGGTTATGCCATTTCTCTCCAGGGAATTGACTTTACGATGCCGGTGGAAATCCAGACCTCCGACGGGCTAGTGAGAGTAAACCTAGGACCGAAACCGGCTGAAGTAAACAGTGCCACACCGCCTATCGTGGATCCAAACGGCTGGATCATGATGGAGCGATAAAGCAGGGTTGCACTTATTTTGAGTGAATTGGGAGATTCCGTGCCAGTATCTTGGATGCTATTGCCGCTTTTAGTTTATTGAAAGCTGCCCTATTGCAATAGCATTTTTTTTAACCAAACCACTAGCTAAATGGAAAAGCACCTTTATGATTCCGGCTTGATCGGAAATTGCAGCTTTATCGCCCATATTCAAAAGAACACCAACATATCCTGGCTTTGTATGCCAAGATTTGACTCAGACTTTTTGTTTGGGGGGATTCTCGACAAGGAAAAAGGAGGAGAGTTTACGATCCTGCCAGGTACAGAAAACTTTAAATCCACTCAGACTTATCGGGAAAACACGAATATTCTGGAGACGGTCATCAAGACAGGGGATGAGGCTTATAAAGTCACGGATTTTGCTCCGCGATTCAAAAACTTCGACCGCTATTACCGCCCGCTGATGATCATCCGGAAGATTGAACCAGTCAAGGGCTATCCCAAAATCACAATCAAATGCCAGCCAGTAGGGGAGCGGGGTACGGTCAAGCTCAAAGGAACGCAGGGCAGCAATCATATTCAGTACCGGAGCTATGATCAGGAAGTACGCCTGACAACCAACGCGCCGCTCAGCTTCATCGTCGAGGAAAAAAGTTTTGTATTGCAGCGCCCGATCTATTTGGTGTTCACCTATGGTCGTCCGCTGGAAGCACCTATCGAAATGACCGCGGAGCAATTTCTCAACTCTACCACGGAGTACTGGCATAGCTGGGTCAAGTCCACGAGTATCTACAATTTTCATCAGCGGCTGGTCTTACGATCCGCCTTGATTCTCAAGATCCACCAATACGAAGACACCGGAGCCATCATTGCCGCCTCCACCTCTTCGCTACCGGAAGCCCCCGGCTCTACGCGAAACTGGGATTATCGCTACTGCTGGATCCGGGATAGTTACTACACGCTGACCTGCTTCAATAGCATCGGTCACTTTGAGGAGTTGGAGAAATATTTCGAATACATCCAAAACCTGCCTACCGTCCAAGACAACCGATATCAGCCTTTGTACTCCATTACGGGTGACTGGTTTTTGACAGAAGAAATCTCCCCGCTGGAAGGTTATCTAGGCAACAAGCCGGTACGCTTTGGGAATTTGGCCTACACTCACGTTCAAAATGACCTTTACGGACAAGTCCTTGTCTCCCTGCTTCCGTTGTATTCCGATCACCGATTCACAGCAAAAGAGAAAAGCTACTCCGAGCCGATGATCATGAATCTCCTCAACAAGATCGAGCACACCATGCACGAAAAAGATGCCGGCTTGTGGGAATTCAGGAATCTGGCACAGCAACATTGCTATACCTTTTTGTTCCACTGGGCAGGAGCGTCGGCAGCGATGAAGATTGCCAATCGCCTCAAAAATCAGGAGATGTACGCTAAGGCTGTCGAACTCAAAGCAGAGGCAGCCAGAAAAATCGAAGAGTGCTACATTCCCGAGAGGCAAGCCTATGCGCAGGCAATCGGATCGATCTACATGGACGCAAGTACCCTACAGCTGATCACGATGGGCTATTTTGGGAATGACATCGAGCGGGCAAACAATCACCTCAAAGCGCTGGAAGGCGAGCTTTTGGCAAAGGACTACCTTTTTTACCGCTACAAGCACCAGGACGATTTCGGGACGCCGGAGACGACCTTCCTCATCTGTGCGTTTTGGTACATTGAAGCGCTGGCTTGTGTGAATCGACTGGATGAGGCGATTGAGGGATTTGAGACGCTGACCAAATACTGCAATCACCTTCAGCTCTTTTCTGAAGATGTAGATCAAAAAACGGGTAGCCAATGGGGCAATTTTCCGCAGGCCTATTCCCATGTGGGGCTGATGAATGCAGCATTTCGCATAGGGAGAAAGCTGGACAGGCCCAATTTTCTCTGAAATATCCTACGCTAAAAGTCCAAAATCCCTGAATAGTCGCCACTAAAAAGCGATTATCCAGGGATTTTGACTTTGAGTAAAACTTGAGCTGGGCTCTAGCGCACCAGCTTGCTCAGTAGATTTCTTACCTGGCGGAAAGATTTGATATTGTAATCGGCTTGGGTATAGGAATACCCCACCCGTATGGTATAGGCCTCCTTGGGCAGCGCCTTAAAGGTGTCTTCATCCGTCCAGTCATCTCCGACGGCCAGGATGAAATCATTTTCGTGCCCTTTCAGCAGGTTCAGCGCGGCCCGCCCTTTGTTGATATCGGGTCGCTTAATCTCCAGTACCATGTTTCCTTCGAGTACCTGGAGATTGTGCCCGCGAGCCATGTATTTGAGATGGCTCAATAGCTCTCTCATTCGGAGGTCTCCGAGACCCTTCTCCACCTTGCGATAGTGCCAGACGAGCGAGTGGTGTTTCTCTTCGATCAATGCTCCCGGCGTTCGCAGCACATAATACTCCATAATGTTGCGAATGTCTTCCTTCCAGCTGTCCTCGATTTCGGCATAGAGTTCCCATTCGCTGGGGTTTTCCTTTTTTCTCATCCATACTCCATGCTCTGCAATCAGATCGACATCGAAACCCTCAAACCAAGTTCCCAGCGTATCCTTGTCTCGACCGGAAATCAGCACGACCTGTGCCCGCTGGCTTAGTGATCTGACGAGATCTTGAAGCTCCTGATCAGGTTTTGCATCCTGCGGATTTCCGGTAAAACCGGTCAGCGTACCATCATAATCCAAGAAGAAAACAGGTTTTTTAGCCCCCTGAAATGCGTTGACAATTTCTTCCATCACCTCTCCGTCGACGATTTTGGAGGTCAACTCGGCTTGCTTGGCCTTGACATGCCTCAGTCTGTCCATGAACACATCAACCCACTGAAAGACATCATATTTCCTTAGACTTTTCTGCATCGATTTGATGCGTTCTGTTTGCTCCTCGGTCGGCATGTTCAGCGCCTGGTAGATCGCATCCACGACACCTTGCTTGTCATTTGGGTTTACCAAAACAGCGTCTTGCAGCTCCTTGGAGGCTCCCGCCATTTCGGATAAAATCAAAACGCCGGTTTGGTTGATCTTGCTTGCGACATATTCTTTGCAGACGAGATTCATCCCGTCCCTCAGCGGCGTCACCAAAGCGATGTCGGACATACTATAAAATGCGCTCAATTCGTCAAAAGGGAATCCTCGGTAGAAATATTGAACCGGCATCCAGTTAAGGGTAGAATATTCTGAATTGATCCTGCCTACGAGTAGGTCGATCTCCTCTTTTAACTCCTTATACGACTGTACCTGGTCGCGACTGGGTACCACGATCATCATCATCGACACTTTCCCGTGGAGTTCTTTATGATCAAGCAGCAATTGGTGGAAGGCGTGCAGTCGCTGGGGAATCCCTTTGGAATAGTCCAGTCGGTCGATCGTGAGTATCAACTTATGATCTCCGAGTTGTTTACGATACTCGGCCACCAAGTTTTGGGTTTTCTTGGATTTCGCCTGTTTTTCAAATTTTCCATAGTCGATCCCCATCGGGAAAGAATCAACATTAATAATGCGATTTTCGGCCTGGATATAGCCACTTTCCGACGATAGTCCGGTGATCCTTCCAACCGCACTGAGGAAGTGCCTCATGTCGTCATAAGTGTGAAAACCGATCAAATCAGCTCCACAAACGCCCTCTAGGATTTCTTTTCTCCAAGGAATCATGCGGAGGATCTCATAGGAAGGAAACGGAATGTGCTGGAAGAAGCCTATCGTAGCATCTGGAAGAGCTTCCCGCAGCATCTTTGGGAGGAGCATGAGTTGATAGTCATGCACCCAAATCGTGTCGTCAGGTTCGGCTTTCTTGAGGATTGCTTCGCAAAACATCTCATTGACCCGGTAGTAGGCTTGCCAATGCTCCGGATTGTAGATCATGTACTGGGTGAAGTAATGAAAAGCCGGCCAAAGGGTCTCATTGCTGAATCCCTCGTAGAACTCCTCGACGTCTTGTTGGGAAAGAAAAACCGGGGCCATCTTGTGGTTATGGAGATCTAGAATGATCTCTGCCCTTTGCTCTGGATTTTCTACCACTGTTCCTGGCCATCCTATCCAGATGTTTTCTCCCTCTTTGTAGATGGAGCCCAAGCCTGTGGCCAATCCACCGGCAGAGGGTTTGGATTCGTATTGCCCTTTTTTGACGCGTAGGGACACAGGAAGCCTATTGGAGACAATGATTGTTTTTGACATGGTTGTTAAAGTAAAAATTAAAAAGGAGCTCCTTTTTTTGAAAATGGTGACTTCTTGAATATAGCTAAAAATCTTCAAAAATTGAAAATTCAGCAACGCAAAGGGGGAGTTGTTGTCTAAGGAATAAAAAAAGCTTCGAATTTGATTCGAAGCTTAGTTGTTTTACAATCCGAAGGTGGATTTGACTTTATCCACATAATCGAGCTTTTCCCAAGTGAAAAGTTCGACTTCCTTGGTGATTGCGTCGCGATAAGGAGAGTAGAAGGTTTTGCTTACCACTTCATTTTTTCTGCCCATGTGACCGTATGCAGCCGTCTCCTCATAGATCGGATTTCTAAGCTTCAGTCGCTGCTCAATGGCGTAAGGGCGCATGTCAAAGATCGATTCTACTTTCTTCGCTATTTCTCCGTCGCTCAAGCCAACTTTAGCGGTTCCATAGGTATTGACATAAATTCCCATTGGTTTGGCAACACCGATCGCGTAGGAAACCTGCACGAGGATCTCGTCAGCGACACCGGCAGCCACCATGTTTTTGGCGATGTGGCGGGTAGCATAGGCTGCAGAGCGATCCACTTTGGATGGATCTTTGCCTGAAAAAGCTCCTCCGCCGTGAGCGCCTTTGCCACCGTAGGTGTCCACGATGATCTTGCGACCAGTCAAGCCGGTATCTCCGTGAGGACCTCCGATGACAAATTTGCCGGTTGGGTTGATGTGGTAGTTGATATCAGAAGTGAAGAGCGCCTGAAGCTCCGGCTTCAGTTTCGCTTTTACTCTTGGGATCAGAATGTTGATGATATCGGCTTTGATCTTCTCCAGCATAGTCTCCTCTACGTCGAAGTCGTCGTGCTGGGTAGATACGACGATGGCATCGATCCGCTGAGGCACGTTGTCGTCACTGTATTCGATGGTTACCTGAGACTTGGAATCCGGTCTGAGGTAAGCGATGTCTTTGTTCTCTCTTCTCAACTCGGCCAATTCGCGGAGGATCATATGAGACAGATCCAAAGCCAAAGGCATGTAGTTTTCAGTTTCGCTGGTCGCATATCCGAACATCATTCCCTGGTCACCGGCTCCTTGCTCCTCTGGAGTCTTGCGGTCTACGCCCTGATTGATGTCGGCGGACTGCTCGTGAATAGCAGAAAGCACACCACAAGAATTACCCTCAAACATGTACTCGCTTTTGGTATATCCAATTCGGTTGATCACGTCGCGGGCGATTTTCTGTACGTCGAGGTAAATGTCGGACTTCACTTCGCCGGCCAAAAACACCTGTCCGGTGGTGACTAGAGTTTCGCAAGCTACTTTGGAGTTGGGATCGAAGGCTAAAAAGTTATCAATCAGCGCGTCTGAGATCTGGTCAGCGATTTTGTCTGGATGACCCTCAGATACTGACTCTGAGGTGAATAAATATGCCATAAATCTTGGGTAATGATGCGTAATTCAAGAAAGCCCAAAATTACAGGAAGTGGTGGAAATAAAAAACCGATAGATTCCTAAAGCAGGAATGCAAGTCGTCGGATCAGGCTTAAATCACTCAGCGGTTTGCGCCTATTTCCTCCCATAGGCCTTCCTCTTCCAATTGCTGGCGGATCAGGCGGTTGTTGTCCCAGAATTTCTTTTCCACTTCTGCCCAGATTTTCTGGAATTCAGGTAGCTTCTTAAACTCATCGACTATGGGATCTTGTGGCAAAAACAGTACGACCCAGACTTGGATGTTGTCTTCCCCAGCAAAAAGCTGGAGGTGGTGTATTGCCTTTTCAAATTCCCCTTCGTGCGCATACACCATCGCCAGTCCTAGATTTTTGTAGATGGTCTGGTCGTTTTCGATGTACTCTCTATAGCTGTTGAAAAACTTTCCGGCTTCAGCTGTTTTGCCCATTTTCTCATAGACTTCGCCAATTATTTGATTTTCGTGGACGTAGACATTCAGATTTTGCGCTTCGCGAAACTGGTTGAACCTTTCATAGTAAACATAGGCAGAGTCGTATTCGCGCAGGTAGTAGCTGACCTTGCCTAAGTCCTGAAGGATGTCAAATCGTGAAGTGTCCCGCGCAAATTCCACTTTCAGCATCTCCCGGGTGAGGCGCAAGTCCTTGGTCTGGGCATAGGAGATAAATGCCCTGACATAACGAGAGAAGGCATTGTCGGAAAAATAATCCAGAGACCTGTCGATATAATACATCGACTCATCCACAAATCCAGTTTGGATGAGTGCATTGCCCAGACGCAGGTAGAAATAACTGGCAGCGACCGAATCCGTCGCACCCACACCCAGCCGCATGCCTTTAAGCGCGTATTCCAGGTATTTGCCTGTATTGGGGAGATTGTTGGCATAAAAGTCCGCAAGCAGCCCCATGACCTGAGAGGAGTTAGGGCGATACTCCAGGGCTTTCTCCAGGAATGGTAAGGCTTGCTTGTACTCTTTTTTCAGCAAGTAATACATGGCCTTTGCAGTATGACTTTCGGAGGAAGTCGGGTCGTAGAGCATGGCTTTGTCCGAGTAGGTGCCGAGCCTTTCCAAATGGGGCATTTCTGCCTGAAACAAATCCAGGTAATAGAAGGCCATGCCCGCACAGGCGTAGGCCAGAGAAAAACGCTCGTCCTCTTGGATAGCTCGGTCGAAATAAGAAACCGACTCAAGTAGCTTTGTGGCGTCGGGCACACTTCCCGGTGAATTGAGCAATTCCAAGCCCTTCAGGAAGAGATCGTACGCTTTGAGATTTTCGGTAGGGGCTTTTTCGATCCGCGATCTTTCCTCCGGCGTGATTACAGCCTGGATCTCATTGGCTATATCCCGAGAGATCTCCTGCTGTAGGGCAAATATATCGCTGGCCTCCCGACGATACTGCTTACTCCAGAGGTGGCGATCCGTGTCACCCTCAATTAACTGAATGTTGAGTACGATTCGCTCGCCTATCTTTTGTCCGCTCCCCTCCACGAAATAGCTCACATCAAGTTCCTCTGCCATCTCAGGAATGGACTTGGTGCTATTGCGGTACTTTTCGGCAGAAGTTCTGCTGAGCACGCGGAGATCTCTGATCTTTTGCAGGTTGTTGAGCGTCGCTTCCATCAGTCCGTTGATGAGGTAGACATTGCTCGAATCTCCGCTGTCGTTTTTGAAAGGCAGCACGATGATGGATTTCTCCCGGGTGAATTTCTCACGTATGATCTCCGGCTTAAAAACCAACCACGCCACAATGAGTAGCAACACCAGAGCCGCTCCACCGATCCAGTATTTTCTATTTGACTTGGGCTCTGCCAAAACTGGAGACTCCGAAACCGGGACTTCTGGATGTTTGCCCACTTCTCCCGGAGGATAGCCGTAGTGCTCGCGGAAGCATTTGATAAAGTAGGAGGGACTGTTGAAACCTACCAAGTGGGAAACCTCCGATACATTCTGGGAACCCGTACGGAGCAAGGCCATCGCGTACTCCAGGCGAGTCTGGTTGATCAGTTGGCTGACCGAAAGGTTCGTCACCTTCTTCACCTTCCTCAAAAGGTTGGATCGGCTCATATTCATTGCGTCCGCGAGCTCAGCTACCCCAAATTTCTCATCAGAGATATTGGCTTCCACCTGCTCAATCAGCTGATTCAAAAATTCTTGATCCTGAGGAGAGGGCTTGGTCATGGAGGCAAAACTAGGAGAAAAAGCGCTACTGTCAATGTCTGAAGAGCGCTTTTCAAAAGTCGTCAAATCTCTCTGGAATTGCAGTATTGCGTCATAGTTTATATCCCTGCGTCATAGTTTATATCGGTTTCCACATGCTTTATGGTTTTGTGAGCAGGACTGTTTAGTGTGGCGCAAGGGTGTTCCGTTACTTTGGGACATACAAAATCAAACCAATATCTATCATGAAAACACCTGTTTTTAAGTCCCAAATTCTTCCCGGCTTTCTCTTATTCTGCGCGATTTTTTTTGCGTCCTGCAATAGCTCGGCACAAAAAAAAGCCGGTGCACCGGAGGTCGATCTCCATACGGCCGTGATCACAGATGACGCTGAAGCGGTGAAGCAGCATATCGCGGCAGGAAGTGACCTGAATGAAAAAGACCCATTTGGCGGATCAAGTCCTTTGATCACCGCGGCGGTCTTTGGCAAAACCGAAATGGCTCGCCTTCTCTTGGATGCCGGAGCCGACATCAATTTCCAAAATAACGAAGGCTCTACCGCTCTGATTTCCGCGGCCTTCTTTGGCAGACCGGAGATCGTCAAACTCCTGCTGGATAAAAAAGCGGACAAGACCATCAAAAACAAGTACAATACGACAGCGCTCGACAATGTCTCCGCGCCTTTTGCCAACGTGAAGGATGTCTATGACATGATGGGAAATATGCTTGCCCCGATGGGACTCAAGCTGGACTATGCCTATCTGGAGAAAATCCGTCCAGAGATCGCTAAGATGTTGAAATAACATGGCCAACAAACAACAGTCTACGCTCCGCCCCAAGACATTTGACAGTCCAGATTTTCTGCTGTTGGACCGGAGACATAAGCTACCTGCAGCTATGACAATTCATGAGAAAACGGTAAGAAGATACGATATCGATTGGCTGCGGGTGATCGCGATCGGCCTGCTGCTGATCTATCACGTGGCGATCGGCTTTCAGCCTTGGGGCAGGATGATCGGCTTCATCACCTCAAATGAGTCCTGGGATGCCCTTTGGCGTCCCATGGCTCTGCTCAATATCTGGCGGATTCCTCTCCTATTTTTCGTCTCGGGCATGGGGGTGTACTTCGCCATGCGGACGCGAACTTGGAAGCAATTGATCGGGGAACGCTCCCTTCGGATTCTCTTGCCCTTTGTTTTCGGGATGTTTGCCATCGTGCCGCTGCATATTTTGGTTCTGCGCCAATACTATGATATGGCGTTGCTGTATTCCTGGTCGCCGGGCCATCTGTGGTTTCTGGGAAACATCTTCTGCTATGTGCTGCTGCTGTCGCCTGTCTTTTACTATCTGAGAAAAAATGAATCCGGAAAACTGGTCTCTTGGATCAAAAAGACACTGAGCCGGCCCTGGGGATTGCTACTGGTGCTGGCGGCGTTCATGGGAGAGATCCTCCTGCTCAACCCGATTCCCTTTGAGCTCTATGCGATGACCTGGCATGGATTTGTGCTGGGCTTGCTCGCTTTCTTCTTCGGTTTCTGTTTCGTGCTGAGCGGAGATGGCTTTTGGACGATGATCCAGCGTTGGCGATGGGCATTTGTCGGGATTGCGGTGGCACTTTATGCCTATCGGATGATTTTCTTCACCCCATTCCCTTCCGGCTATCTGCTGGCTCCGGAGTCGCTATGCTGGATTTTGTCGGTCTTCGCCTTTGGCAGCTTGTATCTGAACAAGCCGGGAAAAGCTTTGACTTATCTTAGCGAAGCGGCTTATCCGGTGTATATCCTGCACATGATTTTCCTGTATCTGGGTTCGGTTTGGATATTTCCTTTAACCATACCGGTTGAGTTGCAGTTTGTGTTGGTCTTGTTGATTACACTGGGAGGAAGCTTTGGCACTTTCGAAGTGATCCGAAGAGTGAGGTTTCTCAGGCCCTTGTTTGGGTTGAAATTGAGCTAGATCAAAACCTATTCCCGGGGTGATCTAGGCAACTTCTCTTTCATGTTATCACATAATAAGAACCTAAAACGTGAATAAACTGACATAATCGGAACGTGAGAGGTAATTTGGGAGAATATCCAGCAGCTTCTGGAGAAACAACATCACGCGAAGCTTTTGAAAAAGCGCTATAACGCTGACTCGGTAGTGGGAAAGTAAAAATGCTGGAGAGAACTCTTCTTAGCGCTTTTTCACCAAACCTTCTGTCAATTCATTCATCGCTTTGACTTTGTATTCAAAGTCTCCCTTGAGCGTGTCGCGATAGGCATTGAGGTTTTCCAGCAAGTCGTCGATCTCCTCGGGAAGGACTTCTTCCAAAAGCTGCCGCAAACGCTTGGCGGCAGTTGGAGATTTGCCGTTGGTACTGATGGCGACTTTTAGGTTGCCTTTGGTGACGATTCCTCCCAGATAAAAGTCGCAAAGATCGGGCGTGTCAGCTACGTTAACCAACAGGAATCGCTCCTTAGCCTCGTCGCGGATTTGTCGGTTGACCACTTTGTCATCCGTGGCGGCGATCACGATATGTTTGCCTCCCAGGTATTTTTCTTGATAGGAATCTTCGATCAGGGTGACTGTTTCACTCTTCGCCGCAACTTCCAAAAAGTCTGGGCTGAAAGCTTTGGCCACCGCCGTGACCTGAGCTTGAGGACTGGATTTGAGCAAAAATTCCAACTTTTCCGTGCCCACATTTCCCCCTCCGACCAGCAGGACATTGAGTTCGTGGACTTTGAGGAATATGGGATAGAGCTGGTTCATTTTATCAAGATGTTAGTATCAAGAGGCTAGTATCAAGATAGTAGACAAGCGCAAGATAAGAGGGTATGTGCAATTTGGTATGTCAAACGATTTCGAGATGAAAAGTCAAGGGGCGACATTTCGAAATTTCAATTGAATGGGCTTCGAAATACGCTACTCCCGTAGCTCCAGTGCTCAACTTGACACGGCATTGCGAGGGGCTACTTCTTACGGGGAAGTAGGTTTGGGATTTTCATGCCCCGAAGCAATCTCCCGATTTGGAGCAGTAGTATAGGCAGTAGACTGCTTCGTCGTTCCTCCTCGCAGTGGCGAGTCCGATCGAAGCTACTTTTTACCTTTCCAGTGAAACTGCCTTCCGATCACTGCTTATAGCTCATTGAAACCGCTTCTCGGTAAACTTCGCTCAATTTTACACTTTCCTTGACGACTTCGCCGACGATGATGATCGCGGGAGCTTCGGCTTTGGCTTCGATGACTTTTTGCTCAATGTCGGAAATATAACCGGCCACTACCTTTTCCTCAGAAGTCGTCCCACTTTGGATAATCGCGATCGGCAAATCTTGTTTTCCAGAATCCTGATAAACCCGAACGATATCTCCCAGCTTTCGGGTTCCCATCAACACCACGACCGTCGCACTAGATTGCGCTGCCAAAGTTAAGTCCTTCGACAACTCCCCGGTGGAAGTCGTGCCAGTCACTACCCAAAAACTTTCGGAAACTCCTCTTTTGGTCACCGGAATTCCAGCCGATGCCGGAACGGCAATCGCAGAAGTGATTCCCGGAATCAATTCAGTAGGAATGCCCAAGGACTCAATGTATTCGATCTCCTCAGCTCCGCGACCGAAGACAAAAGGGTCGCCCCCTTTGAGCCGGACGACATGGCCGTGCTTTTTGGCCAAGCTGACGCAAAGTTGGTTGGTGTCTTCCTGAGCGGTGGAATGCTTGCCCACGCGCTTGCCCACGAAGATCTTCAGTGCTGTATCGGGGGCATGCTTGAGCAAAACCGGATCAATGAGCGCATCATAGAGCACCACATCCGCCTTGTTCAAAGCAAAAACAGCCTTCAAAGTGATCAACTCGGGATCACCCGGCCCGGCTCCCACGAGGGTGACTTTTGGAAGGGTTTTCAAACTCATGCTTCTACTTCGGCTTCGCGAAAGGTTTTCAACAGACTGTAAATTTCCATGGCCTGTTTTGCATAGGCTTGGGCAAATTCCGGCGTCGGTTCGTGCTGATTGATTTGATAAACTTTGTCAGCAAAAGAGCTGCCCAAGTCAATCTTGCCATTTTGGACGTATTTCTCATCGAAGAGCGAAATGATATTTGCGTAGCTGTTGGTGCTGGTACCATCGCTAAGCAAGAGTGCCTTTGCGGCATTGATCAGGCCTGCATAGTGATGGTAGATGCTGTCTGACCAGCGTCCTTCTTCCAATGCTGTTTTGCCAAGCTCGAGTTTTTCGAGAGCTTCCAAAAGCAAGGTCGCTACCAGGTCGATCATGACTCCGGCACATTCCCCAACGCCGACTGCCACTTCGTAAGCCTCCTCATGACCCCAATCCACAGAATCCGCTTCAGTCACGGTGGAGGCATCACTTAGTTCTTTCAGGAGGTCATAGAAATAGATCTGGCCCTGCTGGTCGTAGTAGCCAAGGAAGTCCTTTCCTCCCGCGTTTTTCTCAAAATCATCCAGCAACACCCGCAATGCCTGAGGACCCCGTCGGCTGGGGACTTTGGTCACCTTGTCGGCAAATCTTCCATTGCCATCACCCAAATTTCCCCCGCCAAGCAGGACCTGCAAAGCTGGAATGACTGTCTTGCCGGATTTCATGGACATCCCTTGAAAACCTATATGCGCCATATTGTGCTGGCCGCAGGCATTCATGCATCCGGAGATTTTGATCACCAGATCTGTATTTTGCAAATATTGTGGATACTCGTCAAGGATGACTTTTTCAAGTTCGACAGCGATGCCGGTGGAGCTCGCAATGCCGAGATTACAGGTATCTGTTCCCGGACAGGCCGTGATGTCACCAAGAGTATTATAGCCTCGCTGTGCCAAACCGATCTTTTTCAATTCCTGATAGAAGAAAGGAACCAAATCCTCGCGAACGTCACGGATCAGAATATTTTGTCTCAAGGTGAGTCTCACTTCTCCAGAAGCATATTTCTCCACCAAATCAGCCAAAGGCCGGGCCTGATCCAAATAAAAGTCTCCCAAGGAAACTCTCACTCCAACGGACACGTATCCAGTCTGCTTTTGCGGTAGCACATTGGTCAGCTTCCAAAGTTCAAAATCCAGTCCCGGTGCGCTGTCTAGTGTTGGGCTTTCAGGATTAGGAAGGGTTTTGGCAGCTTCGTATGCTTCAAACTCTATTGGGAAAGTAGAATAAGGCAATGCCTTTTTTTCTTTTTCCACCAAGTCCAAAAACGTCTCAATGCCCAGATCCTTTACCAAAAACTTCATTCTGGCCTTATTCCGTCTAGCTCTCTCTCCATGTCGGTCAAAAATTCGCAGCACCGCTTCGGTAAAAGGAATGATTTGATCGGTTTCGACAAAGTCGGAAATCGCATCGGCATGACGTGGCTGGGAACCCAAGCCACCACCAAGCAACACCTTGAAGCCTCGAACTTCCTGACCGTCCACAGTTTTTACTTTGGCGATAAAGCCCAAATCGTGCAAGTAGCTCAGTGCATTGTCCTCCCCAGAAGAAGAAAAAGACATCTTGAACTTTCGGCCCATTTCCCCGCAAATCGGATTTCTCAAAAAGTAACGGAATGTCGCATCTGCATAGGGGGTGACATCAAATGGCTCCTTGGGATCGATCCCGGCAGTCTCAGATGCGGTGACGTTTCTGACGGTATTGCCACAGGCTTCACGTAGCGTGACGTCATCTTTCTCCAACTCAGCCCACAGTTCCGGTGTCCTGTCCAAGCTCACAAAGTGAATCTGGATGTCCTGACGCGTGGTAATGTGCAGTCGCCCGATGGAATATTCCTCCGAAACCTTGCAGATTCTGCGGAGCTGTGCAGACGTCACTCTGCCGTAAGGCAGCTTGATGCGCACCATCTGGACGCCTTGCTGGCGCTGTCCATAGACACCCCTGGCAAGACGTAGACTGCGGAATTTTTCTTCGTCGATTTTCCCATCTCTGAAAAGGGCAATTTTGCGCTCCAAGTCAAGGATATCTTTCTCTACTATCGGATTTTCAAGTTCGGTTCGAAAGCTTTGCATGGCTTTAATAGGTTTTCCCTTTTTGGGGATAGTTCTTTAATTTTTTGGGTTGAAAGGTGGAAAAGTTGGAAGGCGGTATGGTTTAATCCACGAATCTTTCAACGTCTCTTTCACTACTTCTTTATTCGATATTGAGCATTCGGTGTTCATTATTTTTTAATATCGAATGTCGAACATGGAATGATGAATTTCGAAGTCTTTTGTCTAGTGTCTTGATACTAGCTACTCTACTCAATAAACCCCACACTCACCGTATCGTAGCTTCCCTCGTCGATTAAGATAAAGGCTCCGTTGTGTTTGCTCGTATGGTAGGAATCGAAATGGATGGGCTTGCTCAGACGGAAATGTACCCGACCGATGTCATTCAGCTTCAATTGATCAGCATCTTCACCGCCGGTAAAATCGGTATGAATTCTGGATTCGATCTGATCGATTTTCGCCAAAACCCGATTGATCCCATGTTGCAGGATGTACTTTCCGCCGACCTTCAGTGCTTTGCTGTTCACTTGGCAGATGGTGGCGGCAATGGTTTTTTCGCTTTGCGGCAATTGACCGCTCTTTACAATCATATCTCCACGGCTGCAATCCACTTCAGTAGCCAAGGTGATGACGATGGAAGACTCTATCGCAGCTTCCTCCACTTCCTGATCGAAGAAATGGATGCTTTTGATCGTCGATTCATTGCCTGACGGCAAAACCGTAACGGCATCGCCAACTTTCAGACTGCCTCCGTAGAGCATCCCGGAGAAACCACGGAAATCATGGTAAGCTTCCGTTTTCGGGCGAATCACATACTGCACAGGAAATCTTGGAACGGAGCTTTCCAACAAATCCGATGGCTCAAGAACTTCCAGATGATCCAAAAGTGTGTTTCCAACATACCAAGGCATGTGATCTGATTTGCGGGTGACGTTTTCACCTTTCAAAGCAGATACCGGAATGAATGTGATCTGATCTTCCCTGAAGTCGCTTTTGGCAACCAAGGCATCAAAATCATGTTTGATTTTCAGGAAAACGTCTTCGCTGAAATCCACCAGATCCATCTTGTTGATCGCCACGACGACATGGGAAATGCGCAGTAGGTTGCTGATGAAAAAGTGCCGGTAGGTCTGCTCGATCACGCCTTTGCGCGCATCGATCAGGATGATCGCAACGTTGGAAGTGGAAGCTCCCGTCACCATGTTTCGCGTGTATTCCACATGACCCGGTGTATCTGCGACGATGAAATTTGTCTTGTCTGTATTGAAGTAAATATGCGCCACGTCAATGGTGATGCCTTGCTCACGCTCAGCCACCAGTCCGTCTGTAGCCAGCGAAAAGTCGAGATAGTCGTATCCACGCTGCTTGGAGCTACGCTCGATGGCCTCAATCTTGTCCGTCGTGAGTGAATTGGTGTCGTACAGCAAGCGCCCGATCAGGGTGCTTTTGCCGTCATCCACGGAACCAGCTGTCGCGATCTTGATGAGTTTTCTGCCTTGTATGTCCATTGTTTTGTCTCTTTGTCAACGGTCGACGGACCACAGTCCACCGCCTTTTTGTAAATCGTATTTGGTTGTTCTGCTCTCAAGAAGCAGAACCTGTAATCACTTGTGCAGCTTCTGGAGAAGCAGCATTGCGGGAGCTACTTGATACTTTGTACTAAAAATACCCCACTTTTTTCCTGGTTTCCATCGCAGCTTCGGATCGCTTGTCGTCGATACGGGCGCCACGCTCGGAGATGGTGGAAAGCCTGATTTCGGCGACAACATCGTCCAAGGAAACCGCTTCCGAGAAAACCGCCGCCGTACAAGTCATGTCTCCCACGGTACGGAATCTGACCATTTTTTCGACTACTTCTTCGTGCGCCTCGCGGAACACGTGCTCGTTGGCGGTCCAGATCATGCCGTCACGGAGGAATACTTCACGTTTGTGCGCAAAGTAAATGCTCGGGATGGCAATATTTTCAGTTCGGATATACTCCCAAACGTCGAGTTCCGTCCAGTTGGAGATCGGGAAGCAGCGCACGTTTTGGCCGACATGGATCTTGCCGTTGAGCATGTCAAACAGCTCCGGACGCTGATTCTTCTCGTCCCATTGACCGAAGTCATCTCGAACGGAAAAGACCCGCTCTTTGGCTCTGGCTTTTTCCTCGTCTCTTCTCGCTCCACCGATACATGCGTCAAACTTGAATTCCTCGATCGCGTCGAGCAGAGTCGTCGTTTGCAGCGTATTTCGGCTGGCGTAGCGACCGCGCTCTTCCCGAACTTTTCCCTGATCGATGGAGTCTTGGACGTTTCGAACGATGAGTTCGAGTCCGAGTTCCTTCACCAGGTTATCGCGGAATTCGATCGTCTCGGGGAAGTTGTGTCCCGTGTCCACATGAAGAAGTGGAAAAGGGATTTTAGCAGGGAAAAAGGCCTTCTGAGCCAATCTAACTAGGGTAATGGAGTCTTTTCCTCCGGAAAAAAGCAAAACCGGACGCTCAAACTGCGCCGCCACTTCACGGATGATGTGGATCGATTCTGCTTCTTTTGGGTTAGGTATGAATAGGTTTGACATAATCATTTTTGATTTATGGTTTACGCAGTCTTCGAAATTTGATATTCAGCGTTCATCACTCTTTACTTTTTTAATTGTCTTCGACTCCGCTCATACTGACGCCGGTCTCATGTCTTGCGTCTTTTATCCGAAGTCCAGTGTCTCACTTAGCATGCAGCCCACATTCCTTTTTCGAGTCTTCCCACCACCAGCGGCCAGCGCGGGCATCTTCTCCAGTAAATATCGCCCGGGTACATGGCGCGCAACCAATGCTGATAAAACCCTGATCGTGCATCGGATTATATGGAATTTTGTGTTCGTTGATGTAAGCGATCATCTCATCAAAAGTCCAATCCAGCAAAGGATTGTACTTAAGGATCTGATTGGATTCGTCCCATTCCACACGCTTCATTCCGCCACGGTTGGCGCTTTGCTCGGCGCGAAGTCCGGTGATCCAGACTTCGTTTCCTGCCAGGGCTCTCTTCAGAGGCTCTACTTTGCGGACAAAGCAGCAGGATTTGCGGTTTTCGACTGAGTCATAGAATCCGTTGATTCCAATTTCGCTGACCAGTTTTTCTACCGAAGCCGTCTCAGGATAGTAGACTTTAATGCGAGTTTTGAATCTGGATTCGGTGCGTGCCAAGAGCTCCAAAGTCTCTGGAAATAACCTGCCGGTATCAAGGGAGAAAATCTGAACAGGAAGATTTTGCGTAGCGATCAGCTGGGTAATGACTTGATCCTCCTGACCGAGTGAGGTCGAAAAAACCACCTTGCCCGGAAACAATTCTGCGATCAAGGCTAGCCCCTCTCCCGCACTCAATCGCTCCAGCTTCGATTCAAGATCTGATGTATTCGGGATTTGGCTCATCGATTTTGTTTTTTGTTGCATTTTCCCAAACACGCTCATGCAGGTAGTAGAGGATGATCTTGGAGAACACCTCCACCGTACCGATCGATACCGCCATCACCAATTGCCCCGTGATGAGGTAGGAAATTACGATGGTGTCGATCGTACCCACGATTCTCCAAGAAACAGCCTTCATGAGGCTCTTTGCATTGCTGTCCCTTCCCGGTCTGGGGGCAAAGAACTTTTTTGTCAATTGATCTAAAAACATGGCTATCTGTACGGCTAGGAAAAACAAAAGTATATAATCCCTATAAATTTTATAGAGTTTATGGGTAAAAAATTTTACTCTCCGTCCAAAATATCCTGTAATGATTTGTTTTCCAGTATCTTAAGTGTCTCGTCTCGAACTTGGATCATGACTTTATTGATCCCGCATTGAACTTCATTTTTGCATTCGGCGCAGGGTTCGTAGTAGTTCAAACTCACACAAGGCAGCAAAGCAATCGGTCCGTCAAGCAAACGAATGATGCGGGAAAGCGGAATATCTTTTGGTTCTTTGATCAAGTAATAACCCCCGCCTTTGCCTTTCTTACTGCCGAGATATCCGGCTTTGCGGAGTTCTAGCAGGATGTTTTCCAGAAACTTATGAGAGATGTTGTGCTCCTCGGCAATGTCTTGGATGAGAACGGTTTTATGTTCCCTGTGCTTGCCGAGGTAGGTTAGTGCATGAAGGGCGTACTTGGTTTTTTTGGAAAGCATGATCAAAAATAAGAGAAAAAGCCAAATAGCCTAGTGTGGGGGTGGGGAATAAAGGCCCGGAAAAGCTTTCAATTCGAGGGGATCAGCAATCGATACAGTTCTTGTTTGTAAGACCTTCCAATTGGAATCGAATGATTTTCAAGAATAATCTGATTGCCTTGGATGGTCTTGATCCGGTCAAGCGCCACGAGGTAGGATTTATGGACGCGGATTAGCTTTTTTTCTCCCAGCAAGCCTTCCGCACTTTTCAGCGAACCCTTCACGATAATCTGATCGGCGGTGGTATAGATGATGGAGTAGTCCTTGAGTCCCTTCACGTGCGTGATGGTGTCGAGGTCTGTCATGACCTGCTTCGTACCGGTTTTTAGCAGGACACTTTTCTCCGGCACTTCGACCGAAGTCGAGTCAGCGCCCAAGCGCGAATCATCGACTTTGGACTTTTCTACATATCGATCCAGACCAAACTTGAGTCCCGCAGTCAAAGCCAAGTACCACAGCGTCGTAAAGAAATTGTAAGAGAACGCACCCCAAAAGCTTCTGCTCCGGACATCTCCGATCACGTAGCCATAGAGGTAAATGTCATATAAGTTTTGAAGGCTGACATACAGTAAAAGCGCGAGCAAGAGCAAAAGACCATATGTTAGAAATTTTCCACTCTTGAAAAATCGCGGCACCAACACATTCAAATGGACATATACCAGTGAGATCAGCAGGCCCATTCTGATCACCACGCAGGCGACAAAATGCTCGGGGATCTGGAACTTCAGGATCAGATAGCGGCGATCGTAGATAAAGATTAAAGTGACGACCATCCAAAATAGCAGATGCAAAACCTTGGGGAAGACGGGCGGTTTGATCGAAGTGCTGAGTGACATTTTTCTGGTTTAGGGTTTCACGTCTGATTTACGGTCAAAAATCGATCAAGTACACACCGAATAGACCAACTGCCCAGATTATAGACCAATGTCATCCAGGAAGGAAATTCTCGAATATCTAATATCCCTGCCTTTGGTCTACTTTATAAGTTTGGCGTATTCCGTTTGCCAGACATTGCCGTAGACTTACTCGAGGAAAAGCCCAGAACCCTGAATCAATCTACTTGACATCAATAGATTAAAAGGCTTTCACTCAAGTTAAAAAAACTTATCTCCAATTATTCACTTTAACCATTTACACCATGAAAACAATGAAAGTAAAAATTGCCCTATGCAGTGCCTTGCTGGCAATCGTACTTGGACTGGTCACAATGTCCTTCTCTCCAAGGCTTGGTCTCGACGGCTATGAGATCTATCTCAACGACAAACTGATCATGAAACAGTACATCAACCAACCGCTCAATCTGCGCACACTTCAGTTGGACAAGGCAGCACCCGAGGATATGCTCTGGATCAAATACAATCACTGCACCATTAAGTCAGGCTCGGGCAGCGAGCGGGTGATCGTACTCAAGGACATGAAGGGCCACGAGCTCAAGCAATGGAAATTTGCCAACAGCCCCAGCGAAAACAAGCCGATGAAGGTCTCCGTAGCCGAGCTGCGCCAGCTCGAAAAAGAACACGCCGATCACCAGGTAAGTATGTATTACAAGTCGAAGGAACTTGCCGATGCGGAGTTGCTGGCTTATCTGAGATAAAAGTCCAAAAATGAAAAACCCTCCAAGGGCTAGCCTTTGGAGGGTAGTTTGGCTATAGCAAAAAGAGCTTTTCTCGCCCGAAAACCAACTAATCCTCATCTCTTTTTCTTATGATTCCCTGGATCGTCCCATGCATCTCTGTGAAATTTTTTGAAATAGATCAACATGACTAACGTGATAATCCCGGAAAACAAAAAGGAGGCATAAAAACCTATGTCAGTTGGATGGTACGATCCAAAAGGTAAAATGAACATCGCTGCAAGGGTCATTCCAATAAAAGAAATCAGTAACCTTCGTTTTAACATAGCAAAATAGATTAACGCCAACAAGTTTCATACAATTGAGTAACCACACTTCCAACTGTTCCAGTAACAAACCCATAACAAACCCAGTGGCCCCCGCAATCACAGCGGCTTCTAAACAGTTAAGTGGTGAAATATAAAATTTAACGCTAAAAACTTAAGTCTAAAATGCCCCCTCGAGTATTAAAAAATAAATTATGGACAAAAAAAAATAATCCATAACCATCTATTTTTCACCTTAATAACTTCACCCTCTCCTAAATCACACATTCACGACGCACCTACTATAAAACAAAAAATCCCCAACTCAGGTCGGGGATTTTTCAATACAATTCGGTAGCGAAAGCTTAAAGCATCTCCACGCTTCTTCTCACAAAGGCAGTCAAGTCCTTGCCAGTCAGCAAGCCTTGGGAAAGCAGAGCCAAATCAAAGGCCTGCTTGGCCAGTTTGGTTTGGGCTTCTTCACCTTCTGCTTTGAGGATCTTGTCGACCACTGGATGGTTGCCGTTGATGGCAACTTTGTAGCTGTCTGGTAAATTGCCATAGAAGCTCATCGGGCCGCCTCCGCCAGTCTGTGCCATGTCTTTCATTCTGCGCATCCACTCTTCCATGGTGATGGTCACGGGAAGTTCCTCCGGACTCAAACCTTCAATCTCAACCGTGTAAGTTTTGTTGTTGATCGCCTTATCGAAGAGTTCCTTCACAGACTTGCTTTGCTCTTCGGTCAGCAGGTTAGCGTAGCTGTCGTCTTTCTGGATCAGCTTCTCGGCCACATCCGAATCGACACGCTTAAGTTGCGTCTTCTCCAACTTGCTCTCGATATGCTGGATAAAGTGGCTGTCGATCGGAGAGTCCAATACCAACACGTCGTAATCCTTTTTGTTGGCCGACTCTATGAAGCTATCCTGCTTATTGACGTCGTTGGAGTAGAGGTAGATCAACTGCTCGCTTTTGTCAGTTTGGAGAGGTTTTACTTTCTCACGGTATTCTTCCAAAGTGTAAAACTCACCTTTGGTATTTTTCAAGAGCGTGAAGTCCTTTCCTTTTTCGTAGAACTTCTCTTCTGAGATCATACCGTACTTCACAAACAGGCCGATATCGCTCCACTTTTGCTCGTAGGCTTTTCTGTCTTTTTTATAAAGCTCCGCCAACTTGTCCGCCACCTTTTTGGTGATGTAGTTGTTGATCTTTTTCACGTTGCCGTCAGCTTGCAGGAAGCTTCTAGACACGTTCAACGGGATATCCGGAGAGTCGATCACGCCATGGAGCAGCATCAGGAACTCAGGCACGATGTCCTTCACCTCGTCGGTTATAAACACCTGACGGCTGTATAGCTTGATCTTGTTGCGCTGGAGTTCGAATTCGTTTTTGACTTTTGGGAAGTAAAGAACTCCGGTCAAGTTGAACGGATAATCCACATTCAGATGAATCCAGAAAAGCGGATCCTCAGACATCGGATAGAGCTCCTTGTAGAATTTCAGGTAGTCCTCATCTGTCAGCTCGCTTGGAGACTTCGTCCAGATCGGCGCGGTGGTGTTGATGATGTTGTCGACCTCTACGGACTTCCATTTTTTCTCGCCTTTGTCATCCACCCCGTCTTCGACAGACTCGGACTTGGTGCCAAATTTGATCGGAACGGGAAGGAACTTGGCGTATTTGTCCAGAATGCCCTGAAGCTTCCATTTATCCAAAAATTCTTCAGAATCCTCGTTGATATGGAGGATGATATCTGTTCCGCGGGTCTTTTTCTTACCTTTCTTGATCTCAAACTCGGTGCTGCCGTCGCAGGTCCAGATCGCTGGCTCGGCACCTTCCTGATAGGAAAGCGTGTGGATTTCCACATTTTTGGCAACCATAAAGGCGGAATAGAAACCCAAACCAAACTTACCGATGATCTCATTGGCGTCTTTGGCATCCTTGAATTTCTCCACGAATTCCTCAGCTCCGGAGAAAGCCACTTGGTTGATGTATTTTTTGATTTCCTCTGCGGTCATCCCCAGACCTTTGTCGGAGATGGTGATGGTCTTCTTTTTCTCATCAAAAGAAACCTCCACCGTCAAGTCACCAAGCTCGCCTTGGTATTGTCCCAAAGTTGCCAAACGCTTGATCTTCTGCGTCGCGTCGACTGCGTTAGAGACCAGTTCGCGAAGGAAAATCTCGTGGTCAGAGTAAAGGAATTTCTTGATAATCGGGAAAATGTTCTCGGTGTGGATCGAGATCGTGCCTTTTTCCTGCATGGTTATGAATCAGTTTATTTGGTTACAAAATTTTTACAAAAGGGGATTATCAATGCCCGTTCCACAAGTGAAAAAGTGACAAGTTGGCATTTTCGAAAGCGCTTTAATGCCACGAAGGCACGAAGAATTTTAAATTCACCAGAGTGGCGCGGAGAACGCAGAGCAATGTTGAGCCAAATTTCCTTGCGGCCTCTGCGCCTCCTATGTTAGCTTCAGATTAAAAAATCACCTTTCGAGCGATTAATTTTATTGAAAAGTGGTAAGGGATGAGAGCCAATTTG
>NZ_BAAAFI010000045.1:0-146728 GCF_039523455.1 Algoriphagus jejuensis
CACAGCAAAACAAATAAGTTTAACCCCATTGTAATAGTTGTGAATTGCTTTCAAATCAGTACTTTCCTAGGGAAATCACAGCATCGCAGACGTGATCAGCATGGGGGCAGGCGTTGTGAATTGCTTTCAAATCAGTACTTTCCTAGGGAAATCACAGCAAGACGGCAAGTGAGATGCAACAGGCTAGAGTTGTGAATTGCTTTCAAATCAGTACTTTCCTAGGGAAATCACAGCTTTCGGTGAAACGTATAAATACCTTTGGTAGTTGTGAATTGCTTTCAAATCAGTACTTTCCTAGGGAAATCACAGCCAACAAGAAGAAGGGGTATTTTGCGAATTCGTTGTGAATTGCTTTCAAATCAGTACTTTCCTAGGGAAATCACAGCTAAATTTCCGAAATGCACAACGGTGGCGAAGTTGTGAATTGCTTTCAAATCAGTACTTTCCTAGGGAAATCACAGCCAGAATACACATCCTCCTCGTCGATCTCCGTTGTGAATTGCTTTCAAATCAGTACTTTCCTAGGGAAATCACAGCAGAAACACTTTTTGAACCCCAATTGTCTCTGTTGTGAATTGCTTTCAAATCAGTACTTTCCTAGGGAAATCACAGCAGGAATTTCGAACTTAATTACTTTCGATGGGTTGTGAATTGCTTTCAAATCAGTACTTTCCTAGGGAAATCACAGCTATGTGTTATTGTATGACGTGAATATAGGTGTTGTGAATTGCTTTCAAATCAGTACTTTCCTAGGGAAATCACAGCAGAAATTACCGTAGTGACGTTGTATGCATTGTTGTGAATTGCTTTCAAATCAGTACTTTCCTAGGGAAATCACAGCTTTTGCCTCAAAATATGACCTCAACTCATTGTTGTGAATTGCTTTCAAATCAGTACTTTCCTAGGGAAATCACAGCTCAGGAATTTTTGGCGATGGCCGGAACCGGGTTGTGAATTGCTTTCAAATCAGTACTTTCCTAGGGAAATCACAGCGACAGGTCAGGGAACGAGGAAGCTTTTAGGGTTGTGAATTGCTTTCAAATCAGTACTTTCCTAGGGAAATCACAGCATAGCATGAAGCGACCGAAGCGAGTACGTCGTTGTGAATTGCTTTCAAATCAGTACTTTCCTAGGGAAATCACAGCAAACAAAAACCGATTGACATCGACAATCCAGTTGTGAATTGCTTTCAAATCAGTACTTTCCTAGGGAAATCACAGCTTGTAAAGTTTCGGAGCATGGAATCTATAGTTGTGAATTGCTTTCAAATCAGTACTTTCCTAGGGAAATCACAGCGGATCATTCCCAGCAAATTATTGGACGCATGTTGTGAATTGCTTTCAAATCAGTACTTTCCTAGGGAAATCACAGCCATAAGACACAATCAGACAACGCAAAAATGGTTGTGAATTGCTTTCAAATCAGTACTTTCCTAGGGAAATCACAGCGTGGGGTGACAAAAAGAAAATAGCATATAGGTTGTGAATTGCTTTCAAATCAGTACTTTCCTAGGGAAATCACAGCCCACTAGTTTTCTAGACATATCTACATCTTGTTGTGAATTGCTTTCAAATCAGTACTTTCCTAGGGAAATCACAGCTCCACGGGGGCGGGGTAGCCCCCACTTAACGTTGTGAATTGCTTTCAAATCAGTACTTTCCTAGGGAAATCACAGCCCTCCAGCAGCAGCTCCAGAGTGCCAATAAGTTGTGAATTGCTTTCAAATCAGTACTTTCCTAGGGAAATCACAGCAATAGTCATACCAACAGCTTTGCACAGCCAGTTGTGAATTGCTTTCAAATCAGTACTTTCCTAGGGAAATCACAGCAAAAAAGGCAGGCCCTCGTACCGCCTGCCTGTTGTGAATTGCTTTCAAATCAGTACTTTCCTAGGGAAATCACAGCATACCAAGCCGTAACCGACTGGTATGTTGTTTTTTATGGCAAAAAACAGAATCAAAAAAGGCTGGTAGTTTGGCAAGGAAAAGAAAAGACCTGTCAGGTTTTCGAAACCTGACAGGTCTTTTTTCTACCTCAAAACAACTCCAATTGCTGGGAGGGCTGTTCCGGCTCCATGGGTTTGGTACCGTAGAAAATCTCCATCATCCCAAATTGCTTGTCGGTAATCGACATCATCCCCACCTTGCCCTTTGGAGGAAGGTTTTTCCTGACCCGTCTCAGGTGTACGTCCGCATTTTCCCGACTGGCGCAGAAGCGCATGTAGATCGAAAACTGGAACATGGCAAAGCCATCGTCCAAAAGCTTCTTTCGGAAAGAGGAGGCCATCTTCCGATCTTTTTTGGTCTCTGTGGGAAGGTCGAAAAAAACTAAGACCCACAATGTCCGGTATTGGTTAAGTCTTGAGAAATATCCATTATCCATACTCGGGATAGGAAATTTTCCTGCTGATGCCCGCAAAGCAATCAAAGAGCGAGCTCGTGGTCCGGCTGGCGGCTACCATCAAGGGACTTTTCTGCCCATCGATCACCACATCCAAGGCTGGGATACTCAAGAGTTCTTTCTTAAGGGAGGTAGTCAATTCGCTAAAATCATCCTCAGTCTCCACGATATGCGAGACGACCAAGTCCACGTAGGGACGATAGGGCTCCATGATGTCATCGGCCAGGCAGTAGGCATTGTACTTATTTCGATGCCAAATGCCCACATTGGGCAGCATTCCGGAGGACACCAGTGCCCTGGCGATTACCGCTCGAAGGATCGCATATCCGTAGTTGAGCAGATTGTTGGGCGGAAGGCCAGCCTGCTCTCTCGTAAAACCCGAAATCACGAACAGGTGTTGCCAATAGTAAGCGGCGGCTTGGCCTTCGTGGTTTTCTTTGTCCCCCGAACTTACACTCTTCGCCAAATGGCGAAGTTTTTGGGCCGGAATACCTTTCTCCTCCAAAAGGCCCGCCTGGTTGGCGATCTTGGCGGATACGGTCTGCTGCCAGAGATTTTTCTTCAGCGGTACACTGGCATCCAGTTGATGGCGGATGCGCTCGGTTTGTTCGCTATGCCCATGCATCGGAAGCAGCAACCCATCGGGCAGACGCTGGGCATTGCAGGAGACGATGGCGGTCTTTTGGGTGGTGAGCTTTGCAATCAATCCGTTGGTGATAGTGATCTGTTGGTTTTCTAGCACAATCATCCCAATGTCCTCAATCGGTACCGTTCGATCCGGCTGCCCGTCGGGAAAGCTGATGTGTAATTGCTCATTTTTGGTACTGAGGTAGGCTGGATTGCCGAAGAAAAGGGTTCTTTTGATCATGGAATGTTGGAAAACAAACCCTGACAGGTTTCAAAAACCTGTCAGGATTGACTTATTCGAAATCTTTATTCAAAATCAGCTCTCTCTTTACCGAGATCATATCCCGAACATGGGACATTCCATCGAAGAAATTTATGTAATAAGACCTATCTACCAGTGAAGCTTGCTCTGGGCGATTGTATGCCTTCCAGCTAGACCATTTCCAGTCTTCTATTGTATCTGTAAATCCGTGTTTGATGGGATTGAGGTGGATATAAAGAAAGGTTTCTTGCCACTGCTCTTCGCTTAGAATTGGCTTTCTTGAAAATGCCCTTTGAAACAGACTTCCTTTTCTTTCAAACCGCTTGTTGAAAGCTTTGGTGTAGGAATTAAAAAGGTCTGAGAATCCCTTGATCGCTGAATTTTTTGAGGGATGCCCGATCAGACCTGTCAGGTTTTGAAAACCTGACAGGTCTGTCGCCTTCACTCCCACCAGAAAATGGAAGTGATTTGGCATCAGGCAATAGGCGTAAGTATCCAACACATCACCCAAGTACTTCGCATACTGGCCAAGGAAATACCGATAGTTTTCCTCTTCCGGGAAGATGTTTTCCGAGCCGTTGGCGTGATTGTAGATATGGTAGGATTGGGAGGGTTCCACGATTAACTAGCCTATAATTGCCCCCAATCTGTCAATACTGAGTTTAACACAAAACTCTTTAATCATAACACCATCTATCGCTCGTTCCATCTTATTTAGAGGTGAGTACTCCAACTTATTCACAATAGGTACAGACACGTCATTCCTTACAAAAAAACATTGTGTTCCCGAGGAGCTCACCATCTTGTATAATCTGGAAGTCGACTCACCTCCAACTGGATCAACTCTAGAAACTGGAAATTCACCATCACCATCAACCACATACACAAGATCATTTGGCGAAAGGAAAAACAGCAAACCATCCCCTTTTTCATTTGTTCCGGGCACCGGACTTAAACCCTGCTTCTGCCTCTCTATCACAACATTCAAGGGAACTGTCTCATAAGACCTCTTCTTATTTTCATCCTGGTAAATTGCGAAATAAAGGTTAGTTCCTTTAGCCGCTTCGACAAATTTGCTCCCTTTATTACCTTTTTGGCCCACTACAAATTTATTGCCTTTCGGCTCGTATGTACGGACTTTCAAGATTGGTTGATGATGCTTCCCTCCGTTCAAGGCCTGTATATTCTTGTTCATTTCTTCAATTCCTTCCGGTGAAAATGCCAATAACTCCCCTGGAATCTCCTTTCCTTTTTCATCCACTCTGCCACTATAATTCTCCAAATGCCTCAGTAATATCTTCTGAATACCGGTATCAGTTATTGATTCAATTCTTTTTTCATCGAAGGCATCGTTTAGCGAGACTCTGGAAGCCACATTGTCTTCTTTCCAATAGTAAATTTCCACTTTGGAAATATCCTGGCCGTTAAACTTGTTATCAATCTCCTTGAAATGTCTTGAAATCTTCTTTCGATCTATTCCAATTGAAGTCAATCTCTGTAACTCCCTTCTCAACCCCTTATCAACTATATCTGGAATAAAATCCAATGCCTGATTTAATGAAACACTTTTCCTTCCTCTCAATTGAACAAGACCTGAAACCGTATCCTTGTGCATCGGTTTTCGAATAGCCCAGTTCACACCTGTTTGCACATGCAATTCCTTAACCGTCACCCCTTCTTTCTCTGTCCATTTCTCATACTTGTTACTCGCTTTATTTATCACCCTGAGGTTCTGTTTGAAGCTTACAATTATATTTTTCAATGCATCTTTTGCATCGGAAGTGAAGCTATTCCAAGGCTTAACAAAATCCCGCGGAACCTCTCGCTCAATTCTTTCACCCGTCTTTGGATCGATATAGGCCACTTTTTCATATTTTCTAAGCTTCCTATTCAGGTCATGTCGTTTGGCCGATTTAGCATGAAGGTTGTTCAAAAGGTTAACATGGTCTCTCGTAGCACAGGCAATGACCAGCGCATCCATTGCATGATGGCGATGGTCTATTCTCTTCTTCGAAAACCCTTTGGAAAACTCCAGAGGTACGGTAGGCAAAAACTTCTGGTGATTCTCATTCCAAGCGGTGAAATGAGTGGACTTAGTGAGTAGATTCATCCGCTCAAACCTAGGTAGTATAAGTTCGTTCCAAACATCATTCAACCCCCAGTCTTGCTTGAGCTCCGTCGTGATTTTCCCATTACCTGGGACAATATTCTTAGAGTTAACACCATCATCATTGGCATCCTCTCGGACGATATTTGACAACACCGACGTTATAAACTTGCTTATGTATCGGGTATCATTCATCTGTCGCTCAATCATCTTTTCCGGAATTTCCTCCAATAAGAGCTTATTTCGCTTTGAGCGGTTTTTGGCATAATTCTGCTTAACAAATTCTTCATAGGCAGCCACTTCAAAAACCTTCACTGACTTACCCATACCCAATTCGACTATCTGACCGTGGTGGCTCTTGATAAATTCAAGTCCGATTTGGTTACCCTTAAGCTTATTGACTGCAGTCTCACAAATGACCTTATTGCTAAAACTATCATCAAAATACCTGCTCTGCGGAATAATGTGCTCTATTTCGTATTCAGGACTGAATAGTCTATTAAGCGGAATAATCTTCCCTGTATAGGGAGAACAATATTTCTGCTCCAGCCAAAGCTTATATCTGCGGAGATCAGCACTTGACGGCTGTGGCGTTTTACTTATTTTCAATATATCATCCTCAATATCAATACCTGAGTTAAGCACCCCTTCCTCATAAACTTTCAGAATCTCCTGCTGCATTGGCGAATAAGGCCGTATGTTTTCGACATTAACGTCCTGTGCCATTTCTGCCAAAAGTGCCTTGATTCGCAGATTGGTATTTTCATTCTCAGTCATTCGATTAGTGATCTGCTTCCGCTCATCAGCGTTATTCTTCATCTCCCTACCAAGTTCGATGTGAATTTCACTGAAGAAGTCTCTAGCTCCCCCTCCATACTTTGACCAGATATCCTTGACCACTCTCAACGTCTCCGTGATCACCTGCTCTACTATAGGATTGCGAAGAGAGTGTTGCCTAAATTCTCGAAGATATTCTTCCATGTCATCCACAGAATTCCATTTGCCTATCTCAGCAGCCTCCGAGTGCCGTCCATACACAAGGTAGGATGAAATATGAAGCCTTAGCTTTTGGAATAGCTCGACGTCTCCGTCCAAAAACAGGCTGAGCTCTTGGTAAAGCTTCCTATTGATATCCTTATTCCATATCTCTCGATCCGAATTCGATATCTTTCTGTTTTGTTCTTCCAACTTCTGAAGTAGCTGCTCGATATTCTTTAAATAAGAAGGAGATGCCCGGACGACATCATTTTCATCCCAAAACTTACCTACCCTCATTAAGGGCAAAAGCTTCTTAATAGCCTTTTCTGAGAAAGCTCCATATTCGCTTTTGAATGGTGGAAATTTTCTAAACGCATCAACAAAAGAGCTTTCGTCCAGTTGTTTTTTAAAAGCAAAAGACTTCAAAGCCTTCTCATAATCTACTTTATCTGTCACGGAATAGATGATATGCCATAGCTGCTGCTCTACCGATCTGGTCAAAAAATCCTCCCGAATCCGCTCCACTTTATCCAGCCTCGTCCTGATCAAAGATCTAGTCTCATTACAGGGATATTTCTTGTCCTCCACATACTTCCAGCGATACTTCTCCACTTCGGCACTCAGCAATTTCCCTTTCCATCCTTTTTGCTTGAGTAGATATTCAAGCAAAACTTTCTGTTCTATCTCCCTTTTGTCGTTGAGGAATTCAAATAGTCCTTCCCAATCTTCCGAACTGTTCAGGAAATCACTGGTAATATTGACATCCTCATCCTTTCGGTAAATCGATAAATTGTAAATCCATTGCCAGATCCGAAATTCCTGATAGTAGGGATTCGACTTGGGAGTAGCTTTCAAAGGCTTAAACACCTGATTCCCATCGCTATCTTTTAGCGGATTCCCCTTCTCATCCTTCATCGGCCTTTTCTCCAACGAACAATTGCCAATGGATGACTTTTGGCTTTTCAAGGGCCGCTGATAAAAAATGATATCCTCCACGATCAGATGGACAAAATCCTTTCGTCCTAAAAGCATCTGATGCGCCTCGTTGTTACGATAGAGCTCCCGGACACAGTCCTCATAAAACTCCTGGCTCTGCAATTCCGAATGAAACTCCACTTGCTTTGCCAAAATCCGTCTGAGTTCATCTTTATAGAATTTCCGTTCTATCGTGCGAACCAGTTTTCCTTTAATTTTCTGCATGGGGTTTTGGAGCAACGAATCGTAGATATATGCACCGACGGTCTTATGCGACTGATCGATTTCTTGCTCAGTCCTCTTCTTTACCAATGTCCAATCATTCTCCCCAGGTGCTCTGAAGCTTCTTTTTACATTTCCTTCCTTGTCGGTTTTAAAGCTACCATCCTTTTCGAGACTGGTAGTAACGATGAAATCCCTAACCTTATCTTTCCAATCATACAAGGGAGTCTTGCTAGACCTTCTATACATCCATCCGTTTTCCAATATCAAGGAATACCAGACTTCTGGCTTTCCTTTTTGAGCCTCGTCTGCTAGTACATCCACTATCTTGAACGAGTGAAATTCTACCAGGTTATTCGGATTTTCATCCTCCTCTTCTCCACGCAACTGGTAATACCCCCTTTTTTGGTTGAAATTGAGAATGATCCAGGCCAATTCCTCTTTGGTGACTTTCTGGGTCAACGCCTTCTTCCTGAGAAAATAGATTGTCCAGTCATAGGGAATTAAGGCAGCATCACCTTTCTTGTTTATCAGCAGTTGGGGCTGAAATAGACGAAACTCCTCCAACATCTCCTGAAAGGATTCCTTGAACAGAAAACCATATTCATTTTTGCTTTTAGCAGCATTCCATACTGGCTGGTAGGCAAGCTTTGGCTCGGCATCGCCAACAAACTTCCCCAGACGCTTTTCGAAATCAATCCGCGAAGCATAGTGAGATGGCAGAAACCCCAACACATTCAACACCCTATGCAATCGCTCCCGTCTTAAGAGATGCCTTTCCTTGAGACGCCTGATGCTTCTCAATCGGGTCCGTTCAGCGGTTTGAGACACGGAGTTCCCCCTACCGAACTCTCCCAAGATATCCTGGGACATCGGTATAATCCGGCTCCCCATCCCGAGGATCTTGCCTTCTTTCTTTCCAAAATCCTGCTCAATCAGCGCCCACCCAATCGAGTTGGTTCCCAAGTCAAGTCCTAAAATCTTTTTCATATTATTTTGAAAGTTTTCCGTTTATCTCTACTTTGAGCCACTGATTTAAAAGCAATTCACAATAAGGATTATTCCGTTGTGTAAACATTCAAGGCGGCGCAAGTCGCCTTTTCTTTTTTCACCCTGCTAACCGATCCCCACTTCATAGAAAAAATGCTTCGTGGCGAACCATAGAAAGAGCCTTGCCATTGAGCAGATTAACTCTGTCGTTGTTTTCAGGAGCTGTTAAGTATCCGAAAAAACGTTCACTCTGCTCCTTTCCGCCAAGGCCGCTCCCCTTTTTGTTCGCCATATCCCTTCCTATTTCCAGCGCATTTTTTTTTGCATTTTCTTCGATCATTACCTAAGTCATGACCCAAAATATCCTTTTGCAATATATCATTCGGAAAACACTACGAAATACCCAGTACTGGGTATTTTTAGTCAAAGTCCGACAGGCATTGACAATCGTGTTTATGGCGTACTTAACAATTTGGCCTTAGCAATAAAAAAGCCCATCTGATGAAGGAAAGGCTCTGTTTTCATGTTGGTTTGGGGCCGAACTTATAAGAGTTTACATCCCAAACAGGCTCTCCTCCTTCTTTTTCCCCCGCAGGTTAAATGATACATGCGTCATCAGACGATTGCCGGCCCAAGCTCGGTCATTGGCGAGACTTTGGCTGATGGGCATTTGGTAATTGGAGCCAAAAGAAAACTGGCCCACATTCACCTCCACGCCCACCACATTGCTCAAAAGTTGGCCACCCGACTGGTAGACCTCGTACTTGCCATAGAGCAAGTCCTGCTGCTGGGTCTCGTAGAGAAGTCCCACGTTTGGATCGATGCGCACTTTCTGCTTGATGTTAAACTTATAGTAGGCCAACAGATTGCCGGTAAACTTATTCCCGTAACGGTAGTCATATTGATTCTCGGTATTGAGCTTGTAGCTCGCATTCACATTCACCCCAAAGTCCATCAGCCGGATATCATAAGCAGCATTGACCAGGAAGTCCGTGCTGCCCGAGCCCAGCTGGAAGTTGTTGGGTGAATCGGGCATCAGCTGCTCTCCATCTTCATATCTTCCCGTGGGAGCTTTCACCCCGGCGCCCAGCCAGAGGGAGTGGGCCAGCAGTTTTGAGCTACCTGTGGTGATGCGCGATTCAAACAGTTTGTAATTGAGGATCGCGACCACATCCCCTATCCCGTCTTTCTCGCCGCTCAGGCTTCCGTTTTCAAGCTCCCGACTGTTGAAATTATGGGGCAAAATCGCCATCACCCTCCATCGGGAGCCAAAGTTCCAAGCCCCCCAGGCTTCGATACTCTGGTAGCTTTCGTCCGAACTCAGGGGCGTACGTTCACCGGAAGGGCCCAAGTGGGTAGTCAGCAGCTTGGACTGGTACCGCAACCCGACAAACTTGTCGCTAAACTCCGGCAATATCCCCAAGTAATAGCTCCCCACACCACAGCCGCAGATATCACAGGCTAGGGAAGAAAATGGCAGCGCTGCAACCATCATCAGGATTATCAGTTTGTTTTTCATTTTTTAAATGGGCTGTTGATGGCCGGCTCCGCCAAAAGCGGATTGACAACGAAGTCGCGGTCATTCAGGGTTTGCAGAAATTCGATCAGTTGGCCTTTTTCCTCCTCGGTCATTTGGATGCCGATGGAGCCGTCTTCATTTCTGAAGGCTGAATCCAGGGTTTCCGAATTCACCATGCCAGTTCGGTAGTGCTCGATCACCCGGTTCAGGGTCAGAAATCTCCCATCGTGCATGTAGGGCGCGGTATATTCCCAGTTTCTTAGGCTTGGCACCTTGAATTTATACTTGTCTGCCGCATTGAGCGTGACATCGATGCGGCCTTGGTCATCGACGGGATTGGGAGCCAGACCATTGTTGCGAAAGCTCTGATCGGTGAGCAGGGGCTCAGCATGGCAGCTGGCGCAATGTTTCTCAAAAACCCGATAGCCCGCCAGCTGCCCGGGGGTGAAAACAGCCTCTTTTCTCCGCACTTTGTCATAGTCCGAATTGTCGCTCACCGCCAAGAGCATGTATTGGGAAAGGGCTTTGAAAAAGCGCGCATCCGTAATTTCCACCGTACCAAAGGCCTTTTTGAAAAGCCCCGGATACTCCGGATGCTCCCGCAGCTTCTTCAGCACATTGGGAATATTTTCATCCATCTCCACCGGGCTGGTGATCGCATTGATTGCCACCAGATCCAGGTCAAATACACCTCCATCCCAAAAGAAGCCCCCAGCCCAAGCCAGATTCATGATGGGCTGAGGATTGCGGATGCCCAACTGGTCGTCGATTCCGTGGCTCACGTCATGTCCATGATGGGTAAAAGCTGCCGTCTGGATATGGCAACTCCCACAGGCGATGGTGTTGTCTCGGGACAGGCGTGGCTCAAAAAAGAGACGCTTGCCCAGCTCAAAGCCATCTTTCGTCACTTCGTTTCTTGAGAAATTGTAAACCGGCTCCGGAAACCCTTCTGGCTGGACAAATCCCTGAAACTGCTCGGGATTTCTGTCTGCCGAATCGCAGCCCACGATCAGGACGCCAAGGACCCCAATCGAAAAAAGCAGCGCAAGACGGGTCATTCCCGCCCTGCCTGCTCGGAGCTTATAGTCCATCGGTTCCCTTGCTGAAATTTTCCGTATGGTCATGGCTAAACATTCCCGGGAAATTATTGGCGACATTGACGCTGAATCCGCTAAACATCACCGTTGGGTATTCGGGGATGCTGATGCTGTTCTCTCCGTCGAAGACCTTCATCACATCCACAAAGAGATGGACATTGCTCCTCAGGCCTTCACGCACTTGGGAGATTCCTCCCTGCTTCAGATCCATCGTGACTTCCTTGATATTGTTCAAGGTCGGCGCGCTGTAGCCGCCAAAACCGCCAATGTGATACCTAAACTGCTTATTCCCGGTCGGATCGCCCTGCTGGTCGTCGGAGATCAACGGACAAGTGCCCTCCATCTTGAAGAAGATATAGCCGCTATTCCAGCCCCAGTACATTCCACCTCCTGCATGTCCGTGCGAGGGGTCAAATGACAGCACGCCCGTCCTTTCCTCCACCGGCATGGTATTTCTCAGGCTATCTACGCCGAGGATAAATGAAACCTTGGTATAGTCTCCCTCCGGTACGGTCACCTTGGCAAAACGGCTGTCACGAGCACTTCCCTGGATCAGGAAGTAGCTGTCCTCCTGGGGCACAATGTACTCCGCACCTGTCTCGGTGTAGAGCTTGATGTTGCTGATAAAGTATTGCAAAGTGGTGATGGAAAACTCCTCGCCTTTCGCATTGACGTACTTGCGGGGAGCGAGCCCAAAAGTCTCCTCACCGACGATATTGTCAAACTCGAGGGAGAATTCGCCTGACTTGCTACTATCAGGACCGGAATCGTCCTGGATACATGCGGTAGTTGCCAGGGCAATGCCTGCAAAAAGAAGGAATTGGAAAAAAGCGCTTTGTATGGTTTGTGATAGATTTTTCATCGATTGTTTATTGTAAAATAAGACATGCTTCGCCCTGCTTCTGTTAGAAGACGGCAGGAACCTTAAACCCAAAAAGAAGGCGGCCTCTCGTGGGAAATCTGTTTTTTTTGTTTTTGGAAATAGGGTAATCCGCGTCTATGCCAGCAACAGGATTGGTCTATCCAAATCAAAGGGGATTCTGGCCTTGCCGAAACATCGGTCTTCCGCCCCCTATGAAGAAGCATATTCGATCACTGGCAAAATTGCTTATATACCTACTTGGAAATATCCTTTCCACCAGTAGCCTACATGCCTAAGGCATTATGCAGAGGCAAGACATGCCCTGGCCAAAAGGCGGGGCGAAAGACTGGGAAGAATGGGGAAAGGCTAGGTAAAAATCAGGCCGAGGGCGGCTTGTTGATTTCTTGAAAAAAGAAAGAGGTGAAAGGCTCAACATAAGCGGACTCCGCCTCGTGGAGCTGAGTCGCAGTAGCCAAAAATCCCTGCTCTAAACTGGGAGCGGCAATATATATCCCGAAATCGGTGCTGAACTTGTGCGTCGAGTTGGCGTCACGTTTCTCCTTGGCCTCCTTCATCTGCTCGGCCAGATAGCATTTGCCATCGCAATTCATCATCGGCTTGTCCTTGTTGACGCAAAAATTCTCGATGATGTAAGCCTTGTTCAACTCATAGCTCCCCCGAATCACCGAATACACCATGCTGTTGAGCATGAGTACGGAGCAGAGAAAGATATGGAACAGGGCTTTTAGCACGGCGCAAAGGTAGGCGAGGAAAAAGCTTCCGCAAAAGGATTTTCTGATTTAGCTAAGACCGAAAACGAAAGTCCTTCAAAGCTATAAAAGCAAATAGATTTGAAAAAAAAAGAGCATAATCAAACGTTATGCTCCTTCTATAACCCTGCCGAAATGCTACTAGGCTTCCCTTCTACACCCTCTTAAACACCACGGTAGAATTATGACCGCCAAATCCAAAGGCATTGCTCATCGCTGTGTTCACGGTTTTTCCCAGGGGCTGATTGACCACAATCTGGACTCCGGCCGGGATCGCAGGGTCGAGATTTTCGATATTGATCGAGGCAGGAATGACATTGTCTGTAATCGACTTGACCGCCAAGATCGCTTCCACTGCTCCGGCAGCACCGAGCAGGTGACCTGTCATGGATTTGGTAGAGCTCACCCAAAGATTCGGAGAACCTTGAAACACTTTGGCTACAGCATTCAACTCTGCGATATCGCCAACAGGAGTGGAGGTAGCGTGTAGATTCAGGTAGTCAAGATCGGCTGCATTGATTTGCGCTTCGGCCAAAGCGAGATGCATGGACTTGGCAGCACCGATCCCCTCCGGATGCGGTGTGGTCATGTGATACGCATCGGCGGTCATGGCGGCTCCGACGACTTCCGCATAGATCTTGGCGCCGCGCTTCTTGGCGTGCTCGTATTCCTCCAAAATCAGTGCTCCGGCGCCTTCTGCCATCACAAATCCATCACGATCTACGTCAAAGGGTCGACTGGCCGTCTTTGGATCGTCGTTGCGACCTGACATTGCTTTCATTGCCGCAAAGCCACCAAAAGACGCTGGCGTGATCGGCGCTTCCGAGCCGCCGGTGACGAAGACTTTGGCTTTGCCCAAACGGATATAATTGAACGCATCCATCAGCGCCGTATTGGAAGTCGCGCAAGCTGAAACCGGCGCATAGTTGATGCCCTGCAGTCCAAACTTCATGGAGATCAGGCCCGAGGCCATATTCAGAAGCAACTTGGGTATGAAAAACGGACTGAACCTCGGGTTGTAGTCGCCTTTCACGTAGTTCTCCACTTCACTTTCGAAGGTCTCCATCCCACCCTGACCGACTCCCCAGATCACACCAATATCAAAGGGATCAATGGTATTGAGTTCCAAACCGGAATCGGCGATCGCTTGCGATGCACTGTATAAGGCATACTGGGTAAAGAGATCGGTTCTCTTGATTTCGTTGCGATCCAAGAATTTCTCAGGCGCAAAACTCGCGACCTCGCTGGCAACCTGCGAGCGGAATCTGGAAGCGTCAAATTTGGTGACAATACCGGTGTTATTGACACCTTTCATGGCATTTTCCCAAAACAATTCCACGGAATCACCTAATGGATTGATGGTTCCCATACCGGTTACGACTACTCTTTTCATTCGATTTTTTGTTTCTGTTTCTATAGTACCAGATCTCTCCGGTGAAGTATCAACCACTAGATCACTGCCCAAAGTTCGCATTCAACTTGACATATCTTCCGATCATCTGGCAAAGATGGCGTATAGACCGATGCTTTAAAACACCTCCAGGTTGAAGAAAAAGGATCGGCAAGATTACCATTTTGTCCAAAATCCAATTTTCAAAACCATTGAAATGCATCACCGCTCTGGGATCGTCGCGCTTACCGATTCGCCATTCAAACAGCCTAATACCCCTTTAAACTCGACCCCAAATCCATATAAAACTACCATTACCGCGGCTTGAATTTGCTGTTACTAATTGCAAAAATAACTAACAGAGAGATAATCGGCCGACCTGCAATCATGCCGTCAAAGGAAAGCACCTTTGCCGCACGAAAGACCGCATGACTTCCAGAACAATACACCCGACCAACCTACTACATATCAATTAGTTAGGAAGCAATCATTTCAAACAATTAAAAACCAAGGCTTTATTCTCACTGCCCAAGGCTAGAGCCCTGAAGGACACTTTTCCTCTTTTCCCACACCAAAAAACCAATTAAACCACACAATTCTTATGGTAAAAATTATCCACAAATATTTTGTATCCATCTCGAGGATAGCCACACTGGCTCTCACCGTCCAGTGCTTCGGTCTGAGCGATGCCCAGGCTGGAACACTGAGGCTGCCTCCAGCAACCTCAGTGCCCGATCACTGGGCAGATGGGAACATCACAGGCACCGTGACCAATGCCGCAGGTGAGGCCATGCCCGGCGTGACCGTTTTGGTCGCTGGATCTACGACCGGTACAGTCACGGACCTTGACGGAAAGTATTCTCTGAACGTACCGGAGGGAGCAACTTTGGTATTTTCATTTATCGGCTATGATGCGCAAAACATCGCCCTCGGAGGCAGAAGTGTGATTGACGTAATCTTGACCGAAGGGATGTCTGCCTTGGACGAAGTCGTCGTAGTAGGATATGGCGTTCAGCGAAAGGCAAACCTGACCGGAGCAGTGGACCAAGTCGACTCGGAAGTCTTCGAAAACAGGCCTATTTCCAACGTCGCACAGGGATTGGTCGGGGCTGTCCCCAACTTGAACATCAAAATGTTGGACGGAAAGCCCACCCAGTCTCCAAGCTTCAACGTGCGGGGAACTACCTCCATCGGCCAGCAGGGTAGCGCCCTGGTACTGATCGACGGTGTGGAGGGCGATCCCCGGATGCTCAACCCCAATGACATCGCCAGCGTCACAGTCCTGAAGGATGCCGCTTCTGCATCGATCTATGGTGCCCGCGCAGCTTTTGGGGTAGTCTTGATCACCACCAAATCTGCCACTGAAGGCAAGACTTCCATTACCTATTCGGCGAATTTCTCCTCGAAATCCCCCACCTCCGTACCGGACAACATCACCGAATCTTACCCTTGGGCCAAAGGTTTCAACGATGCGTGGTCAGCTTGGAACGACAACGGAAACACACCCACTGCGATCAACAAAACCTTGCCTTTTTCCCAAGCTTATCTCGCTGAGATTAAAAGGCGCTGGGAAGACCCCTCTTTGCCACGAGTGGAGGTCAACCCCTCCACCGGTGAATACCAATACTACTACAGCACCGACTGGTATCAGGAATTGTACAAAGAGAGCTTTTTCGCCCAAGACCATAACCTGACCCTAACGGGTGGCGACAAGAAAACCTCCTACTATGTCAGTGGCCGCTACAACGGACAAGACGGACTGTTTCGGTACAACTCCGATACCTATGCCATGTATAACCTGCGGGCAAAAGGCTCGATCCAGCTTACTCCCTGGCTGCAGGTGGAAAACAACACCGACTACTCCCGAATGGCCTATCACCAGCCGCTTAACGTCGGCGAGGGTAGCGGGATCTGGAGAAACATGGCGGATGAAGGGCACCCCCTTGCACCTTTGCTAAACCCTGACGGCAGCCTGTCTTTCCCAGCGGCTTACACCGTGGGCGATTACTACATTGGCAAAAACGCGACCGACCAAGTGCAGCGATTCCTGAAAAACCGATTTGCTGCCAAGGCAGAGCTTTTCGAAAAGAAACTGACAATCAACGGAAACTTCACCTTCCAGACTACGGACAACAGCTACTTCCAAAAGCGTGTCCAAGTACCTTACAGCAGGTATGAGGGCGTGACCGGCTACACCGGAACCAACACCAACGACCTGCAGGATCGGAGAAACACGACCAATTACTATGCTACCAACCTGTACGCCAACTACCTGAAAACCTTTAACAACTCCCACAACCTGGGACTCTTGGGCGGATTCAACTATGAATCTTCTGTTTACGAAAACCTGACCACAAGACGCAACGGCATCGTGTTTCCTGATGCGGATGACCTCAACCTGGCTTTGGGCCAAAGTATCGTGACTAACGGAGGCTATCAAAAATGGGCTATTGCCGGAGGGTTTTTCAGAGTAAACTATGACTACCAAGGACGCTACCTGCTTGAAATCAACGGTCGCTACGACGGCTCTTCCAAATTCCCTACAGACCAGCAGTATGCCTTCTTCCCGTCGGCGTCTGTAGGATGGGCCGTTTCCGAAGAGTCTTTTTGGAAAGTCAGCCAGGGACTTTTGACCAGCCTAAAATTCCGTGCTTCCTACGGATCACTGGGAAATGGCAACATCAGCCCTTACTCTTTTACCGAAAACTTCTCGATCTCGCAGATGGGCCGCATCATCAACGGCCAGAGACCCCAAGCCACCAGCATGCCTGGTGTAGTGCCCGCGGGCCTGACCTGGGAGACCTCCACCACGGGCGACATAGGGCTGGATTTCGCCAGCTTGAACAACAGACTCCAGTTTACGGGTGACGTCTACCGCCGTTGGACTTCCGATATGTTTACCGTGGGACCTACGCTTCCTGCGATCTATGGCACGACCGTACCAAAAGGCAACTATGCCGACTTGGAAACCACGGGTTGGGAAGTATCCATCGCTTGGGCAGACGATTTTGCGCTTGCGACCAAGCCCTTCAACTACAACGTCCGGGTGATCATGTCCGACTACAAGGCCTTCGTCACCAAGTACAACAACGCGGACAAAAGGCTGACCGACTACTATGTAGGCCAACAAATCGGTGAAATCTGGGGCTATCAGGTGGAAGGTCTTTTCCGATCCGAGGAAGAGATCCTCAACTCACCTTCCCAAGCCAATATCCCCAACACCAATACCCGCAAGAATTACGTGGGAGACCTGAAGTTCAGAAACCTGGATGGTGACGACGTAATCTACCATGGCCTGAACCAAGTAGGAAACTCCGGCGACAAATCCATCATCGGCAACTCAGAGCCGCGCTATGCCTACGGGATCAACCTGAACGCAGACTGGAACGGCTTCTTCATCGGGGCATTCTTCCAGGGCGTCCTGAAGCAGGATTGGTATCCGTCCGCGGAGTCCCGATTCTGGGGACAGTACAACCGTCCTTACAACCAGTATCCAAGCTGGCACGAAGACAATATGTTTAGGGAAGAACTGGGCAACTTTGACGCTTACCTCCCTCGATTGGTTGGCTACATCTCCCAAGGAACCGGACGTGCCCTAAACATGCCTAACGACCGCTACCTGCAAAATGCCGCCTATATCCGACTGCGAAACATCCAGGTGGGCTACACCCTGCCTCAGCACCTGACCTCAAAAATCCACGCCAGCGACGTGAAAGTATATCTGTCTGCTGAAAATCTATGGACTTGGTCACCTCTATACAAATGGACTCGCGATACCGATGTCACCAGCATTTATGGTTCCGATCGAGATCTGAGCGGCGGCACCAGCGGGGACGGCTACAACTACCCGATGCTCAAGGCCATTTCCGCAGGGTTAACAGTTAATTTCTAATTCGAACACTCATGAAGATATTTCATTCTATCGCATCACTTCTGCTTCTTGCCGCAGTCACCTCCTGCAACCTGGACGAATTGCCGGTGGACACGGCCAGCAACGAGGCAATATTCGGCTCAGCCAGCGGGCTCGAGCTCTACAGCAATTCTTTCTATGACATCTTGCCCGGTACAGATGTGGGCATTTTCCAGGGCGATGACGTTTCTGACTTGGTAGCACGCAACGGGGTGGACAATTACCTGGCAGTGAATGCACTGAGTCCAATCACCAGCTCAGGATGGTCTTGGACCCAGCTGCGAAACATCAACTACTTTATTGAAAACGCAGAGCAAAGCACCGTGGCACAAAAAAACCACTACATCGGTATGGCCAGGTTCTTCAGAGCCTTGTTTTACTTCGAAAAGGTCAAGCGCTTTGGAGATGTGCCATGGGTTGACCAGACCATTGAGATCACAGACAGCCTCGCACTTTATGGACCAAGAGACGATCGTTTTGAAGTAATGGATAAGGTATTGGAGGACCTCAACTTTGCGATCGAGAATATCACGCTTACCTCTGACGCTTCCTCTACCCGAATCACAAAAAACGTAGCGCGAGCCTATAAGACCAGAATTGCGCTCTATGAGGCTTCTTTCAGAAAGTACCACACCGACCACGGAATGCAAGGCTCCGCCAACGCTTGGTACGAAGAAGTAGTGAAGACAGCCGATGAGATTACAGGTTTTAACCTTCACCGAAACGCCAATGCAGAGCGGTCCTATCGCGAGCTGTTTATCACGAAGACACCCTTCGCCGATGAAACCATTCTTGCCGTCGCCTTGGATGCAAGCCTTCAGGTATTCAGCTCCGCCAACAGAAGGTTCATCAGCCCGACCTATGGCAACCGACCAAGCTTGACCCGTAATTTTGTCAACACGTACCTCAAACTGGACGGCACGCCGTTTACTGATGATCCGGCGTACAAGACCACACCTTTTGTGGAGGAAGTGAAAAACAGGGATCTCCGATTGAAGCAGACAGTTCGTCTCGGTGACTACAACCGTACGGAAAACGGCGTTGCGGTCGTGGCTCCGCCAAATTTCAATCAGACTTTCACCGGATACCAGCCGATCAAATGGTGCTACGACGAGCGCTTCCCGTACGATGACGAGAGCAGAAACGACAATGCCCACATCATCATGAGATATGCCGAGGTACTGCTAAACAAAGCAGAAGCTCTGGCTGAGCTGGGAACCATGAACGCGAACCAGTGGGCCCTCACCATCGGGGTGCTTCGCCAGCGTGCGGGCATCACCGGCCCTACTTTGACCAACTTGCCGACCGTGGCCGATCCCTATTTGGTCGCCTATTACAAAGGCAAATTCACCAACCCGGTTTTGCTCGAAGTATTGCGTGAGCGTGCGGTGGAGATGGTCTTCGAAGGACTTCGTCCGGACGACCTGAGAAGATGGCATATCGGCGAACTGTTCGCGCAGGCTCCGATGAACGGGATGTACGTGCCGGGATTGGGAGAATACGATCTCAACGGAGACGGAGTGATGGACGTGTATTTCTACCAAGGCAGCAAGCCCAGCGCTTCCAATCCGGCGATCGCATTTGTCGACGTCAGTACCTCTACAGCGGCCGGTAGACTCCAGCTATCCAACGGGACATCCGGAGAAGTCATCTTCAATCCGGGAGTACGCGAATGGCTGGAAAAAAAGTACCTCTATCCAATCCCAGAAACCGACCGGATCATCAATCCAAACCTGGGACAAAACCCAGGCTGGTAACAAAAAACGCTTGATAAATTGAGATACCTTTCGGAAGTTTTCCAGCTGGAAAGCTTCCGAATTGTTTAAAATCAAAACAAAAATGAAAAACTACCTGATCGCAATTTTTGCCTGGACACTCTCGATGTCTGCCTTTGCACAGCAAAACCCAGAGATCAAAGTATCCAGCTACAATCTCCGGATGGACACACCCAAAGACAGTCTTAATGCTTGGCCGCTTCGCAAGGACAAGGTGAAAGCGCTGATCCAGTATCATGACTTTGACATCATCGGCACCCAGGAGGGTTTTATCCATCAAATCCAAGGCTTATTGGAAATGCCGGGCTTTGCCTACGTAGGCGCCGGCCGTGACGATGGCAAAACCGCCGGGGAACACTCCGCCATCGTGTACAAGACGGACTTGTTTAAGCTGCTCGACTCGGGCAACTTTTGGCTGAGAGAGAATCCCGACGAGCCGGGTTTGGGGTGGGATGCCACTTGCTGCAACCGAATCGCCTCTTGGGCGCTTTTTGAGGACAAAAGAACCGGAAAGGAATTCTATTTTTTCAACGCCCATTTTGACCATCAAGGCGTGGTGGCCAGAAGAGAATCAGGAAAACTGATGGTGAAAAAGATCCAGGAAATCGCAAAGGACAAACCCGTGATCTGCACCGGCGACTTCAACTCTACTCCCGACACCGAGCAGATTGTGAGTCTGTCAGCCTTGTTGGGTGATGCCTACACCGTCACCAAAATGCCTCCCTACGGTCCCGTGGGCACCAGTAACGGATTCAAGTTTGACGCGCCGATGAAAAACCGCATCGATTACATCTTCGTCAGCAAAGACTTCAACGTATCGAAGTATGCGGTCTTAACCGACGCATTGGATCAGCGCTATCCCTCCGATCACCTCCCAGTGGTGGCTACTGTACATTTTGTAAAGTAAGCTGTAGCCAAAAAAATACGAAACAAGGCTGTCTCGGAGTGGGACAGCCTTTTTTTATATGCAATTGAACAAAAAAACTTACTCGTACCAGACCTGAAAATGGGTTCCCAGCTACTACGCCAAGCTTCCAAATACAAAAAGCCAGCTCGATTGAACTGGCTTTTGTAGAGAGGAAGGGATTCGAACCCTCGATACCCTTTTGGAGTATACACACTTTCCAGGCGTGCTCCTTCAACCACTCGGACACCTCTCTAGGTTGATTTCCTGACCCACTTTCTGAATCGGAGTGCAAAGAAAATTATTATTCCCCCCGATTCCAAACCCTCCCGCGTATTTTCCCGAAAAATCAAGCAGTAATCTCTCCCATCAGGGATTGGGTCAGCTTGAGGCAGATTTCATCTCGGGTGTAGTTCTGTCCCAATAAGAACATCAGCTTGGTCACTGCCGCTTCGGTCGTCATATCCGCTCCACTCACCACGCCTACAGCCAGCAATTCCTTGCTGGTCTCGTACCTCCCCTGAATCACCCGGCCCCCGTTGCATTGAGACACGTTCAAGATAATCAGCCCTTTTTTGATGGCGCGTTCCAGGGATTTCATAAACCACCCCTCGGAGGGACTGTTACCAGAGCCATACGTCTCCAGCACCACTCCCCGCAGCCCTTCAATGGCGAAGCACGCGTCCATAATCTTATCCGTGATACCGGGAAACAGCTTTAAAATCATCACCCGGTTGTCCAGTTGATTCATCTTGACGAGTTTTTTGCTTGGTTCGTAAGGTCGGATCGCATTCATATTGTAGTCGATCACGATCCCCGCCTCCGCCAGATTCGGATAATTTTCCGATTCGAAGGCATCAAAGTGAATGCTTTGAACCTTCTTGGAACGGTTGCCACGCAGCAGCATGTGGTTGAAAAAGATACACACTTCAGGTACTATCGGCCGGCCGTCCATCTTTGCGGTAGCGATCTCCAGCGCTGTCATCAGGTTTTCCCGAGCGTCCGAGCGCATCGCCGAAATAGGCAACTGGGCCCCCGTAAAGATCACTGGTTTGTTCAAACCATGAAGCATATAGCTCAGCATGGAGGCGGAATACGCCATGGTATCCGTCCCATGCAGTACGACGAAGCCATCGTAGCTATCGTAGTTTTCATGGATGATATAGGACATGTCGATCCAGTGGCGCATAGTGACATTGGAGGAGTCAATCGGCTCCGGAAAAGAGATCACTGTAATGGCTACGTCCATATTGGATAAGATCGGGATCTTTTCCAGAATCTGACCAAAGTTGAAAGGAACCAACGCTCCGGATTCGTCATAGGCCATCCCCAGTGTTCCTCCGGTGTAGATGATTAAAACTGACGCTGTTTTTGCGGTTTTCCGCCCCGTATTTAGTCGGACTATTTTATAATTCATACCGTGATTTCCTTGAATAGATTCAGTGCGTTGGCCTTCGTGGCCCGCGCAACCTCTTCTGCCGATAGCTGGAGCAAGTCCCCTACCCGCTGAGCAATATAAGGCAAGTAGGCTGGAGTATTTCTTTTGCCTCGATGAGGTACCGGCGCTAAATAAGGCGCATCAGTCTCCAACACCAAATGCTCCAAACCAATCGAGGGCAGAACACTGTCTAACCCTCCATTTTTGAAAGTAACTACTCCGCCTATACCGAGGAGAAAACCCAACTGGATGATTTTCTGCGCTTGTTCGAGCGTACCGGTGAAGCAGTGAAAAATTCCGAAAAGCGATCCTTCTTGCGCTGAATCGATAATTTTGATGGTCTCATCGATGGATTCCCGGCAGTGCAGCACTACAGGAAGACTGTACTTCTTGGCCCAGTCGAGCTGGATATTCAGCGCCTCTTTTTGATTTTCAAAGGAGGTTTTGTCCCAATACAAATCCGTCCCGATCTCCCCGACCGCGGCGAAAGACCGCTTGCTCAACCATTCCTCCATCACATAGAGTTGCTGATGGAAATCCGCCTTGACGTCGCAGGGATGCAGTCCCATCATCGGGACGCACAGGTCTCCGTAGCGAGATTCGCAGTCCAGCATCCGGTCGATGGTTTCCACATCGACATTTGGCATATAGATCCGCTCGATGCCCGCTGTTCGAATCTCCTCGATCACCTGATCTCGGTCTGCATCAAACTTGGTGGAATAGATATGCGCGTGGGTATCGATCAGGTTCATGGGTAGCTGCGGGACTTCCATTGTACTTTGGAGGGCCAAAAATAATAAAGAATCGTCAGGCTGAACCCTACTATCTGGTAAAAATCAAAGAATAGCAGGGAAAACAGTCCAATTTTTTGCCTTGCCTTTCCTGCGAAAATCCGGAGAAAACCGCTTTGAAATAAAACTTTCAACCCCCAAACCAACAGACCAAGCTGCCAGTGGAATATCGTCAAGGCGATCACAAATGGAAAAAACAAAAACTGCAAACCCAGCAATATCTTCCAGGGAATCGAAAGCGTCACCGCACCTGTCACCCAGCGTTTACGTTGATCGAGCAAAGATTTTAAATCTTTCTCTGCCTTGGTTTTAACCAAAAATCCTTCCGTCACCTGATGGCAAAGTCGATAGCCTGCGCTCCTTACTGATCGGGATATTTCGAGATCTTCAGTCACCGACTGCCTGAGCGACTCAAATCCACCACATGCCAAATAAGCTACGCTACTAATGACCATATTATTTCCCAGCCCCGTCGTCGGGAGATTTAGATCGGTCACCACCTTCACTATCCCCAGCGTGTTCCACCATTCCAACTCCTGCATTTTTGCAAAAAAACCAACACCTTTCACCTGGGTTATCCCGATCACCATTCCAATCTCGCCTTCGAAACTGCCCACCCCGTCTTTGATCCAACTCGTCGGCACCTCGCAATCCGCATCTGTAAAAAAGAAAAACTCGCCTGACGCCTCTTTGGCAATGATCGCCAGGGCATTGGCTTTGCCGTTGGTCTGATAGCGCCCCACCTGATGCGAGCCAATGGAGATCAAGCGTCGATTGGGAAAATCACTTGCCCAGTCAGCGACCAGACTTGCCGTTTGATCGCTGCTCTGATCGTCGGCAATCAGGATCTCCAGCAGGTCAGCCGGATAGTCCAGTTGGCCGATACTCTTTAACAAACGCGGCAGTGATTCCTCTTCATTTCGTGCGGCGACCAAGATGGATACTTTGGGGAGAAAAGTTGGAGAATTGGAAACCTGCTTCCAGTTGACTTTCATCAAAGTCAGTAAAAGGAGGTACTGAACGATCAGCAAGCCAGCTAAAACGACCAACCAAACCACCGTCATAGCAGCCTGGTTTCAAAGCCGTTTTGCCTCAAAAATTCAAGATAGCTCGGGAGCACCTTGGGTACCACTTCCCGCGTTTTTTGCTGATCATGGAAAAGGACGATGCTGCCCGACCGTGTATTTTCCTGCGTTTTGTGCAAAATCCGGGATGCTTTCAGCGAAGGATCATAGTCGCCGGAAAGCACATCCCACATGACAATCTTTTTGCTTTCCAAGAGCACTTTCGCTTGCGAACCTTTCAGCAAACCGTATGGGGGACGAAACAGCTCAGTTTTGAGCCCAAGTCCCTCTTCCAACACCCGATCAAACTCACGGACATTTTCGAGGTAATCCGTATCGGCTGTTTTCCAGCCATTGCGGTGATTGAAAGTATGATTGCCAATGGCGTTCCCTGCGTCTAGGACTTCCTTGGCAAGCGACCTGTGTTTTCGGACGTTGTCTCCCACCATGAAAAACGTGGCTTTCTGCCCTCTTTTTGCCAACTCATTCATGACATAGTCCGTCACTCCGGGTACCGGCCCATCGTCGAAGGTGAGGTAAACGCACTTTCCCGAAGGGTCTCCTTTCCAAATTCTCTTAGGAAAAAGCAACTGAACGGCCCGAGGTACAGTGTGCCAAATCATCGTCTAGCTAAATCTAAGGCTGAGTAGAGTCAGGTCATCTCGTAAAGGAACATCCTGCGTGAACGCCTGCATCTGCGTAAAAAAATCCTGATGAAAATCCTCCGGATGCACGCGTAGGTGCGACTCCACAAACCTGTCAAAACGATCCTCCCCAAACTCTTCCTCCTCCGGATTCATTGCCTCGGTCAATCCATCTGTGTAGAGATGAATGGTGAATTTTTCGAGACTTCGCCGCTCTCCAATTTCCAAAAACGGCAGCTCATCGAAAGCTCCCAGGATGGTGGTACCGGCTTCTAGCAGCTCGGTTTTTCCCGACTTTTCCAAACAAAGCACGGGCGGGTTATGACCTGCATTAACAAAGCGAAGACGTTTGGTCTTGAAATTATATTCTCCGAGGAAGAAGGTGATGAATCGCTCCCCCTTGGTGTTTTCGATCAGGGTGTAGTTAAGCTGATGGATAATCACGCTGAAGCCGGCATCGCTTCGCAGCAAAGTCCGGAGTGCGGCCTGGAAGTTGGACATCAGTAGCGCAGCAGAAATCCCCTTGCCCGACACGTCGGCGATACAGAAATAAACAACATCATCCGACTTTCGAATCAGGTCGTAATAGTCACCACCCACCATGCTGTGAGGATAGTACGTCACCTTGGCCTTGAGCTCCTCGGTGTCAGGCAGCGACGCCGGAAACAACATTTGTTGCACCTGTGACGCGATAGCAACCTCCCGATTAAGTACTTCTTGCTGGAGTTGTTTCCGGGCAAAGCGTTTGTTTTCCAATGCTACGACCAAGATATTGGTTAGTGCCTGGGTGAAATCCAAGTCCAGTTCGGTCGCAGCTGACTTCCTTTTCAAAAATAGGATCGCCAGCATCTTGTCCTTGTGATAGACCGGCAGATAGGTCTCCAACTCGTCAAAGCTATATTCATCGCCCAACTGAATCTGAAGCTGACCAAACTCCTTTTGATCGACCACCTGATCGGTGTTCAGCGTCACCGGCACTTTTCCCTTCACTCCGTGCGAGATCTTTCTTTCAAACACCTCATCTTTCGACACATAGAGAATCAAGGATTTGATGTCCAGATGCACCAAGCAGGTGAACTTAAAAATATTGACCAGGACCGTCTCAGACTGATTTTCATTGATCGCCTGAGTAATCTCCAGGAGAGCTTTAAGCTCGAGTCCTTTTCGTTCGTATTTGTAGGTTTCGTCAATCAAGGATTACAGGGCGTTGTGGGCCATCAGCCCTTTTTTGGTAGCGAGAAAATAAAGGTCTTTTCCCTCCTCTAGCACATTCACCGGATCAAATCGCTCCTCATCGGCGGCGTCAAGGCATTTGACCAAACCGGCCAAATAAAGCGAATTCAGCGTCTCCAGAAGCAATTGATCCTCCCAGCCCAGCGTCTCACTGAGGTAGGAATAGGGTTGGACAAAGTACAGCTCGTCGAGGAGGTCAAATTCTGCGTCACTCATCATATTACATTCAAAGCCTAAAATAAGCATTCTTCAATTGCTGCGTCCCTTCCATAGGAAATTTCCACGCAGCGCCCCGACAGCTACCGTCAAGACATATAAGGTGTGTGCCAGGCTGGTCAGGACAAAATCGAAACCAGACCGGTGAAACCCTAAGGCACGCAAAACGCGGCCGAGGGCAATTCCTTCGGCGGATATTTTCCCCAACCAAACCGCAAGAAACATCAACACGCCAAGCTGCCCAAGTCCCATAAGCATCACGCTTCCGCCCCAAATCACCTGAGCCAAAACAGGTAACACAGCGGACCACGCGTGCATCCGGTCTCGGTGGACTCGCCACTTCCCGGCCCATCTCACCCGCTGGTTGATCATCTCGGAAACCTTCGCCTGGGGCTTCGTGAGCACCAGACTTTCGGCAAAAGGCAAATAAACGCAGCTTTCTGCACCGAACTTCCGAAGGATTTTTTTTAGCAAAAACTCGTCGTCACCGGATAGATAGTGAAAATTTTGATCGTAGCCATTGACTTTCTGAAAGGCAGATTTGCGATAGGCGAGATTGGCTCCACTGCACATCAACGGCTTTTTGACAGCGAAGAAATACTGCGTCATCAACAGGATGCTCGCCCACTCTATCTGCTGAAAGCGCTGAAAAAAAGTACTTTGTTCTGCAGAAATCACCGGCCCACAGACCAGCTGTACCCGAGGGTCTGCAAAAGGAGCAAGCATTTTTTTGAGCCAATGTTCCGAAAAGCCGCAATCTGCATCCGAGCAAAGGATCAGTTCAGTGCGGGCTTGCTCCACGCCCAATTGCAGTGCTGTTTTTTTTCCCGAACCCAGACTTTTCAGGACTTTCATTCGTGAATCCAGTCGGGCTTTTTCTTCCAAAAGTCCAAACGTCCGATCCTCACTTTGATCATCGATCAGGAGAATATCGAGTGCAGGATAGTCCAGCTTTCGAATTTCAATAAAAAGCGCTTCAATATTTTCCGCCTCATTTCTGAGCGGGATCAGCAAGGTAACCGGAAAAAGGTTTTGTTCGGAATCGGTCTTTTGATGCAGCCTTGGCCATTTTCTCCCAATCCAGCTCAGCAACACGAAGTAACACCCTGTCCAAAGGAGGTAAAAACTGATCATCTTTTCGGCTAACTTGCGAGGGTGAGTAAAGAAGAGAAAAAAGAGCCAAAGGAAAAAATCATCCTCGGAATCGACCCTGGCACCACGGTAATGGGCTACGGACTGATCCTGACCGAAGGAAAAAAATACAAAATCCTCCAGTATGGAGTGATTCACCTGAAGAAGTACGAAACTCACGAGCTGAAGCTGAAGAAAATATTTGAGCGGATTTCTGGAATATTAGATGAGTTTGCTCCGGATTCGGTCGCCCTGGAAGCGCCTTTCTACGGAGTCAACGTCCAATCGATGCTCAAGCTCGGGCGTGCGCAAGGGGTGGCCATGGCGGCGGCACTTTCCAAAGAGATACCGATTACCGAATACTCTCCCAAAAAAGTCAAGCAATCCGTCACCGGCAATGGAAATGCCTCCAAGGAGCAGGTAGCGGCCATGTTGCAGACGCTGTTGGGCATTGCCGAATTGCCGAAATTACTCGATGCGACGGATGCGCTTGCAGTAGCGCTGTGTCATCACTTCCACGAAGGAAGGGTGCAGACTCGCGGGCGCACCGAGGGATGGAAGTCTTTTCTTGAAGAAAACCCCGATCGCATCAAAAAATAAACCCCGGACATTGCTGCCGGGGCCTATTGTTCCAAGGTACCGGCCACCACGAGCCGTCAAACTTCTTTCAATTCCCTCCAAAGGTATACCCCACAGATAACTTGAAAACCTGATTTTTCACGTCGGTGTTGTAATAATTCAGTGACGTAAACCCGACATCATAGCTTGCTTGTGCGTTAAATCCCAGCGGCAGCTTTACTTGCGCGCCAAACACCCCCGCCACTTCATATCCCTTGGTAGCGTCTGTGCTGCTGCTGCTTTGACCACCGTTTTCATACTTACTCGAAGCGAGTAGAGATGCCTGCGGGCCAGCAAAAACATTCAACACAGGGAGCAAATTCAACCGAACGAGAACAGGGATATCAATGTACCCTAAACTTTCCTTCACCTCGTTACCGGTCACAACTTCGGTACTGTTATAGCCTTTTTGTGCATACTGAATTCCCGGTTCGACTGAAATAAAGCCTTCTCCCAACGTGTAATAGGCTCCAAGATGAAGTCCGGATTTTGCCTCAAAATTGGTATTGGAGAAGTTGGAGGAACTAAATCCGGCCCTAATTCCAAATTGTGCCTGTGCAGTAGCGACAAATCCTACCAGAAAGAATACCAACAAAACTTTTCTCATGATTCAAATAGTTATAATTTCCAGTAAAACTAACGCAGGAATGTCTAATTCTTATTTCTATCCTACTTTTTAAAAAGCCCAAAATGGAAAAAATTTTTGGAATGTTTGACCAATTCCCTGATCTAATGACAGAAGACAAGATCGCCTTTACCGATAAACTTGAGCTGATCACATTGGAAAAAGGGAAGCTATTTGAACAAGAGGGAAAGGTCTGCAGCTACCTATATTTTGTCAGAAGTGGATCTGCCAGGAGTTTTTACGTCAAAGACAACAAAGATATCACCGTTTCTTTCACCTTAGAAGGAGAATTCACCACCGCGATGCACTCGTTTATTTCCCGTAAACCCTCCTATGAAAACATCGAGGTTATGGAAAAGTCGGTGATTGCCAGGATCAGCCACGAATCTCTCCTCAACTTGTTCGAAAACCATCATGGCTTGGAGCGCACTTATAGATTGATTTTGGAGCAATACTACATCATGCTCGAAGAGCAACTGATCTTTGTCAAATTCAAATCCGCAATGGATCGATACTTAGATCTGATGGAAAATCGCCCGAAAATCATACATAAGGCTTCGGTCGGACAGATTGCCTCCTACTTAGACATGAGCATCGAGACGCTTAGCAGAATCCGCAGCAAGATCTGATTATTTGATCTTTCTCAACAGACAATTCTTTCGGCAAGCGCTACTTTTGGGAACAAATGTTCATCCAAAACCCAGCACTCCATGCATAGACTAATGCGTTTACTTGCGATTCCAATCCTGATGGCTGGAATTTTCTCCTGTGGCACAACCAGCAACGAGCAATCTTTTGATTCATCCAAGCTCGCCCGGATGAGCCAGGAAGAGGTAGAAAAAGTAATCGAAGCATTCATTATGGCTGAGGATTCCAGCACGATCCTAATCCCCGAGGGATTCTACGACCTGAGCACCCAGCTGATCCTCGACAACAAAAAGGCAGTCACCATCAAAGGAGCCGGAATGGACAAGACGGTGCTTTCCTTCAGAAATCTAAAGTCCGGTGGTGAAGGCGTGAAAATCGTCGGAAACAACATCAGAATCGAAGACCTGAGCATCGAAGATGCACCGGGCGATGGACTCAAAGCCCAGCATTCTGACGGGATCGTATTCCGTAGAATCAATGTCACCTGGACCAATGGCGACAAATCCAAAAATGGCACCTACGCAATCTACCCGGTACAGTGCAAAAATGTGATGATCGACGAATGCATCGCCTCTCACTCGAAAGATGCAGGGATCTATGTCGGCCAATCTGAGAATATCATCGTGAAGAATTCCTTGGCTTTCGGAAATGTAGCGGGTATCGAGATCGAAAACTCGGACAATGCGGAGGTTTTCGGCAACACGGCCAGAGACAATTCGGGGGGAATCTTGGTATTCAATCTACCTGGCCTTCCAAGATCCGACGGTAAAGGCACCAAGATTTACGACAACGAAGTCATTAACAACAATCACGAAAATTTTGCAACCGGAAATGGAGACGGCCCCAACGGAAACACGATCACGATGATTCCTCCGGGCTCAGGCATCGTGCTCTTGGCCGCAAAAGAGGTGGAGATTTTTGACAACCGCATCCACAACAACAAGACTTCCGGTGTCGCCATCGCCAGCTACCAGATCACAGGATTTCCGACAGACGCTCCGAACTGGTCGCCCTACACCACGGACATCTACGTACACGACAATTCCTATGAAAGAAAAACCCTGTCCATGCCTGACCTGACCCGGGAGCTCGGCCAACTTATCAGCGTACACAATGCCTACGGCCCAGCCAAAACGCAGGACATCATCTATGACGGAATCTGGGATACCGACCTAAGCAAAACAATCGATTCAAACCCGATGCGAATTTGCATTCAGGAAAAAGGCATCGAAGACCTGCATTTCACCCGATTCTACCTCATGGATGGCCAAGATCACATTGAGGCCTTCAAGGATTACCAGATTTTCCAAAACTGCAAAGTGGACGTCGCTACCGATATCTCGGGAGTTGCGGCTTTGTGAGCAAATTCTTAGCGAAAAATTGATAGAGAAGATGGAAAAAATCACTTGGAAGATAGGGATCAGTTCAGTCCTGCTAGCTGCAGCAGTGTTGGTTTCCTGCGGGAAAAATGAAGAAACGGCAAGCTCACCAACTGGAGTTTTGGTCGACGAAACTGCAACTGGAGTTTTCCCTTACAAAAGACTGTCTACCTATGGGTTTTTCGAAGGAGAGTTGAAGGCTCTGAATCCGCGCGGATCAGTCGTCTTGTACAAACCGGCCTCCTCGCTGTTTACCGACTACGCCCTGAAAAGTCGATTTATATTCATTCCGACTGGTCAAAAAGCACATCTCAACGGAACCAAGATCGACTTTCCCATCGGGAGCATCCTGATCAAAAACTTCTACTATCCCACAGATTTCAGAAAACCGGAGGGAGAAAGAAGAATCATCGAAACCCGTCTGCTAATCCATGAAGAGAAGGGTTGGCAGGCCTACCCCTACCTTTGGGACGCCGCGCAGACTGAGGCGGTGCTGAAGGTCGTCGGCGCTGAAACCGAGGTCAAATTCATCGATTACTCTGGCAAAGACCAAGTCATCAATTATATCGTTCCCAACAAAAACCAGTGCAAAACCTGCCACAATCAGTCGGAAACCTTAGCGCCCATCGGTGTCAAAACCCAGCATCTCAACAGTGAGCTGAACTACGGATCGGTAATCGAAAACCAACTCGAACACTGGACTAATCTTTCGATCTTAGACGGCTTCGAAGGCGCTGAGCGCCATCCTAGCATGATCGACTACGAGGATCAGTCCCAGTCGATCACAGATCGGGCGATGGCCTACTTGGATATCAACTGCGCACATTGCCACAGTGCCGAGGGGCCAGCGAGTACGTCGGGGCTTTTCCTCACCTACGATCAGACTGACCCACTTAAGATGGGTATAAACAAAACTCCAGTCGCTGCAGGCAAGGGAGCCGGCTCACACACCTTTGATATCGCTCCGGGCAAACCGGATGAATCTATCGTAACCTATCGAATGAACTCAACTGAAGTCGGTGTTGCGATGCCAGAATTAGGCCGAACAACCGTTCACAAAGAGGGTGTAGAATTGATCCGGCAGTGGATCCAGGGTATGAAATAAAAGAAAGGGCTGCTCCCACAGCCCTTTCACCCAACACTCGATTAAAAAGTATAGCCTAATGAAATCTTGAAGCCGCGGTTGTAAATGTCGGCATCACTGTCCTTGAAGACCGGTGTCATTCCCAGGTCATACGACCCTTGAACATTAAATCCTTGCGGCAGATTATAGCCCAAGCCAAATACCAATCCAGCGTCGGTTTCCTTCACCGCGTCAGAATCAAAGGAAAAAGTAGAGTCTCCAATGTCTCCTTCAAACTTAGATTTGGTAAGGAATGAAATCTGCGGCCCTGCAAAAAAATTGAAACCTTCTCCGACTTTCAATCGCAGCAAGATAGGCACATCAACATAGTCGAGTACTGCGCGACTATTGAGCCCGTCGTCATTTTGGGTTCCCTTGATCGAATAGAAGACACCCGGCTCGATCGCAATCGCCCCTTCTCCCAATAAACTTGCGTAGATACCCGCGTGAAAACCCGCACGGTTGGTATAGTCGGCTTCGGAGACGTCTGATCCGCCGAAGTTAAAGAAGTTGGCACCGCCTCTGATGCCGACTCCGCTCTGGGCATTTGCAGCAGCAGCGGTCAAAAACGCCAAAGAAAACAACAACAAATATTTTTTCATGGTTCTAGTTGGTTGATTCGCTTTGATCTAGCCCATTTCAATGCCAAATCTGCGGATCAACCGTTGAAACCCAGAATTCTAAACGATTGCTTTTTCTATATATGCAGAGTTGAGCAGGCCTAGCGCCCCCATGTATTTTAGGCTAAAAGACAGCGTTTCACCCACTTTATGGCCCTTTTGGTTGGTGCCGAGGTTCACGATAAGCATGTCCGAACTTGCCCCCAAAATCACAATTTCCGGATCTTTAGGAAACAAGTAGTTTGGAGAAACATCCAACAATCCTACGTCAACAATTGCCCGAAATGAGGTTTTACCGTAGAGAGATTCATCAATTTCCGCAATTTCTCCGCTTGGGTTTGCTGCGAGAATACCGGTGGGAAGCAACGGCTTTTCCTGTAGTTCGATGATCTCGGCATGCAGTTCAAGTACGTCACCGTGCATACCCTCGATGATTTCCTCTTTGACCAAATCCACTCCGAAATAGAGCGTCTCCCCCACTCTGAAATGATTGATCCCCTGGGGAAGCTGGTGAGAAAGCATCAACGGAATCGTCACCGAAGTGCCTGCCGACAGCCATGGGATCTCCCGGCCGAACTTCAACTCGATGATCTGCTTATACAGCGACAGTTGGATCAGCTTGTCAGTACTAGGCATCACGCCATTAAGGCAATTAAGATTGGTACCCAAGCCAATGACTTCGATTCGGGGAAGTTGAAACACTTCCTGATAAAAGTCGATCAGCTGCTCACCCATCACACCTTCGCGCAGGTCGCCGGTCTCCACCATGATGATGATCTTGTGGTTTTTCTCCTGATTGACCGCTTCTGCACTGATCATTCGGATGGTTTCGAGCTCTGAGTTGAGGCTCACATCTGCGAATTCCACCATCTTGCCCACGTTCTTCTTGGACACCGGTTTGATGTACACGGTCTGAACGTCACGCTTGAGACGCTTGATCATGGCGAGATTGGATATCCGGCTATCATGTATCTCGTTGATCCCAAGATTGATCAATTCCTGAAGAAATAACTTGTTGCCACATAGCAATTTGGACACGACTCCCCAGCTTACGTTGCGGTCTTCGAAAAGCTCTTTCATCCGGATGTAATTCGTGCGGAGTTTTTCGCGGTCTAAGGTCAGTACTGCCATCTTATTTTTGAGTTAATCGCATTTCAAGGTACTTATTGGTAAAGCCCAATCGCTCGTAAAGTTTCTTGGCGGGATTGTCTGGCTCCACATGCAATGCGATAGCACCATTCGCCATCTTTATAGCCATATCGAGGATTTTTTTCCCGATTCCCATGCCACGCATTTTTTCATCCACAGCGATATAGACCAGTATATTTTCAGGAATGTAACCCGACATACCCGTCTTGTTCATCACTAAAGCTCCAAGGATCTGTCCTTCCTCTTTGGCCAAGATGACAAAGCCTCCCGCATGCATACCAGCATCCAAGGTGTAATCGAGACATTTTAGAATATCCTCCTTCGGATCACCAAATTTCCCTAAGTGCACCAGTAGAAAATCGGCGATTTCATTCTTTTGGAGAAAGGTGGCATTATCGATGGCTGACAGTGATTCTAATTGGATCATAGTTTATTTTTTTCATTGGTTCGAAATGTATTCAACGCCCAAAAGACGAAAACGGAAACAAAAATTCCGTAGAAATTTGGGTCTAGATTTAGCGGCAGGTCTACTGCAAAAAATGAAAGTCCGGCAGTGACGCTTCCTCCGGATATCATCGCCCCAATGGCCGCGCGGGAATTTCTTTGGCCAAAAAACAATCCGGCGATTACCGGAACCAAGAGCCCTGACACCATAAATCCATAGGAATACAGCATCAGGGTCAGCACCTCAGTCATCTGCCAAGCCAACAAGACTGCCAGAATACCGATGCCCAAGGTAACACCCTGAATCAGCCGCAGCTCCTGTGCATGGGATTTGATAGTGAAAAATTTTCTCAAAAGATCCGTGACCAAATTACCAGACGCTGCCATCAAGCAGGAATCTGCGGTGGACAACACTGCCGAAAAATAAGCTGACATCATCAGGCCTAAAATCCCCGCCGGAAGTATCTGCCGAAGCAAAACCGGAAGCCCAAGCTCAGGATCCATCGCGGCAGTGAAACCTTCCAGTGCCCCTTGCTCGACTGCGACTCTTGAAAGTAAACCCAGAAAAACCCCCATAAAAGCCATGATCGGCCACTCAAATAGTCCGGCGATAAACCAGGCCCGTTGGGCAGATTTCTGATCCCGAGCCGCAAAAATCCGCTGATAGAGCGTCATTCCTACAAACCAGATCGGCACAATAGTGATGCCCCAGTTGACCGCGTCCTGCCAAGTCAGCTGCGAGAAAGACAAAAAACTGGCGGGCAAGGTCTCGGTAATGCCTGCCCAGCCGCCAACATAAGAATATGCTGCTGGAATGCCGATCCCCATCAAGCCGAGCATCAGGATAATCCACTGGATTGTGTCGGTATAGATCACCGCCTTCAGCCCTCCCATCACAGTGTACACCACGGCAACGGTCCCCATGATCAACAAAGCGACGGGTAGTTCCAAAGCAGGAAACGTCCCTGAGGCGAGCTTGGCACCCGCCAAAAGTTGTGAGGAAGTAAATCCAAGGTAGCCTAAAAAACAGATAACCGCAGCTACGATGGCGGCCTTAGAGTCAAAGAGGTGTCCGATGATCTGGGGGAAAGTATAGAACTTAGAAAATGCCGGGTCAGACTTCACTCTGGGAATCAAAAAAACTGCCGCGAGCCAGGCTCCGATCAGGCCAGTAAAAAGCATCCAGGAACCCGAAAGTCCCATCGCAAATCCGAGCCCCCCAAGGCCAATTGAGAAACCACCGCCCACGTCGGTAGCAACTACTGAGAGGCCTATGTGCCAACTACCTATCGACCGTCCTCCAACATAATAATCCTCCTGGCTGGTGTTTTTTTTCATGAAATAATATCCCACTCCCAACATGGCTACCATGTAGGCAACGAAGATCACCAGATCCAAGAAATACATTGTGCTCTTCACTGTTAAACAAAACCGTACTAAAATATAATTTTTCAAAGGTACTAAAATCGAAGCGAAAGGGCAATTCTATTTCGTTTTATCAATTATAACGCAACATAAGTGCAGTAAATTCTAGGTTATATCCTATTTCTTGAATTAAGAAAAGTTGAAATCATGGACGCTATCGAGGCAAAAAAGACGGCTATCTCCCGTTAAACAAAAAAAAGAGTCCTGAATCCGAGATCTTTAATCCGGTAGGAAAAGAAGAGATTTTCATAGCGCCTACTTGATTCTCAAACCGCCAAAAATACGCGGAGTCCATCTTCTGGAGAAGCAGGACAACCTACCCTACTATTCTATAGGTTTGCATTCCTAAACTCGCTTTATCCCTTCAAAGACTTTGTGGCCAAAAAGCCCATTACGAAAAAAGCCAGACCTGAGGTCTGGCTTTGATTCCATTTATGTCTTTAATCAAACGTTTTCGCTGGTCATTGAGGCTGAGAAATACTCTCTGTTCATTCTGGCTATATTGGTGATCGAGATACCTTTTGGACACTCGGCTTCGCAGGCTCCTGTGTTCGTACAAGCGCCGAATCCCTCGGCATCCATCTGAGCGACCATTTTTTCAACCCTTGTTTTACGCTCGACTTGACCCTGTGGAAGCAAGGCCAGTTGAGAAACTTTCGCAGAAGTAAAGAGCATCGCGGAAGCATTTTTACAAGCAGCTACGCAAGCACCACAGCCGATGCACTGGGCCGCGTCCATAGCTAGTTCCGCGATAGTCTTTGAAACCGGAATCTCATTGGCATCGGGAACACCACCAGTATTGATGTTGACATAGCCTCCCGCCTGGATGATGCGATCAAAAGCGTAGCGATCTACGACCAAATCTTTGACCACGGGAAACGCTTTGGCTCTCCAAGGCTCTATGGTAATGGATTGCCCATCTTCGAAAGATCTCATGTGCAGCTGGCAGGTCGTAGTTTGCAGCGGGCCGTGAGGCTTACCATTGATCACCAAGGAGCAAGTACCGCAGATTCCTTCGCGACAATCGTGGTCAAAGTGGACGGGATCCTCACCTTTCTCGCTCAATTCTTCATTCAACACATCCAGCATCTCGAGGAAAGACATGTCTTTGGAAACGTCACTAACGGGATAAGTAGCGAAGCCGCCTTTGTCCGATGCGTTTTTCTGTCTCCAGATTTTTAAAGTCAGTTTCATATTTAGCTATGAATTTTTGTCCAAAGATTATTTGTAAGAACGCTGGGTCAGCTTCACGTTTTCGAATACCAAGGGCTCTTGGTTGAGCTCTTCTTCCTGACCTTCGCCCATATACTTCCAGGCAGCAACGTAGGCATAGTTTTCATCGTCACGAAGCGCCTCCCCTTCTGGGGTTTGAAATTCCTCGCGGAAGTGTCCTCCGCAAGATTCGTTTCTGTTGAGGGCATCGTCGACCATAAGTTCACCGAGCTCCAGGAAGTCGGCGACACGATGCGCTTTTTCTAGAGAAAGGTTCAGTTCCTCGTTGGTTCCGAGCACCTTCACATCCGACCAGAACTCCTTTTTCAGCTCCTTGATTTCGGCTTTGGCCTTCTTCAAGCCTTCTGCAGTCCTCGCCATTCCGCAATAGTTCCACATGATCTTGCCCAGCTTTTTGTGAAAATGATCGATAGTCTGCTTACCATTGATCTTCAACAACTTGCTGATTCGGCTTTTTACTTCATCCGCTACCTTGGCAAATTCAGGATGGTTGACATCTACTGGCTTTGGAGGCGTTTGCGCCAAATAATCACCGATAGTATATGGAATCACAAAGTATCCGTCAGCCAGTCCCTGCATCAGGGCAGAAGCTCCCAGCCTATTGGCTCCGTGGTCGGAGAAATTGGCTTCACCCAGGCAATAGAGACCGGGGATCGTCGTCATCAGGTTGTAGTCGACCCAGAGTCCACCCATGGTATAGTGCACCGCCGGATAGATCATCATCGGAGTTTCGTAAGGATTCTCTCCCGTGATCTGCTTGTACATATCAAAGAGGTTACCATATTTGGACTCAATGACCGATTTGCCATCCCGCTTGATCGCATCCCGGAAGTCAAGGAAAACGGCCTCACCGGTTTCGTTGACACCCCGACCGTCATCGCATGCCTCTTTAGCATTTCTGGAAGCCACATCACGGGGCACCAGGTTTCCGAAAGAGGGATATTTTCTCTCTAAGAAGTAATCTCTATCCACTTCTTTCAGGTCGCTGACTTTGATCTGACCTTTTCTCAGCTTTTCCGCATTTTCTTTCGAAGCAGGCACCCAAACACGTCCATCATTTCTCAACGATTCTGACATCAAAGTCAGCTTGGACTGATGATCTCCGGAAACCGGGATACAGGTAGGGTGAATCTGGGTAAAACAAGGATTGGCGAAGTAAGCGCCACGCTTGTGCGCTCTCCAGGCAGCGGTCACGTTGCAACCCATTGCGTTGGTAGATAGAAAAAACACGTTACCGTAGCCACCCGTGCAGAGTAAGACTGCGTGTGCGGCGTGAGTTTCGACCGCACCGGTGATCAGATTTCGGGTGACGATACCTCGGGCTTGGCCGTCGATCATCACTACGTCCATCATCTCGGTGCGCGGATAGAGCTTTACTTTGCCCGTCGCTACTTGACGGCTGAGGGCAGAGTAGGCGCCCAAAAGCAATTGCTGTCCAGTTTGGCCCCGGGCGTAAAACGTACGTGAAACCTGTGCACCGCCAAAAGAGCGGTTGGCCAGCAATCCCCCATACTCCCGGGCAAAAGGAACACCTTGCGCCACACACTGATCAATGATTTTTACCGACACCTCAGCCAGGCGATACACATTGCCTTCGCGAGATCTGTAATCTCCGCCTTTTATCGTGTCGTAGAAAAGTCTGTAAATAGAGTCGCCGTCGTTCTGATAGTTTTTGGCAGCGTTTATCCCACCCTGCGCAGCAATGGAGTGCGCTCTGCGGGGGCTATCGTGAAAAGTGAATGCTTTGACATTGTAACCCAACTCAGCCAAAGAAGCAGCGGCAGCAGCTCCAGCCAAACCGGTTCCTACTACAATGACATCATATTTTCGCTTGTTGGCCGGGTTCACCAGCTTACTGTTAAACTTGTGCTTAGTCCATTTTTCTGCCAAAGGACCTGCAGGCATTTTGGAATCTAGTATCATCGGGACTGTAAATTAGCTGTTGAAATAGATGTAAACTGGCATTGCCGCAAAAAGTACCGGAACTACGATACAGAAAACCAAACCCACAGTTTTAATTGCCGGGGAGTATTTTTTGTGATTGATGCCCAAGGACTGGAACGCCGAAGCGAAGCCGTGAGAAAGGTGAAAAGCAAGAAAGGCCATCGCGATCACATACAAGGCGACCATCCATGTTTGTTGGAAAGCGACTTGAACCACCGCATACAGATCCTTGTACTCTTCTCCCTCATAGGTCACTGTAGGAATAGCTCCCCAATGCATCTGATACCAGAAGCTATACATGTGTCCGACCAAAAACAACAAAATGATCGTACCCAAGATCCCCATATTACGAGAAGCCATTGAGCTGTTGGTAGAAGACCCCGACACCGCATATCCAATTGGTCTTGCGGATTTGTTAAGCCTACTCAATCCGATGGAATAAATGACGTGGCCGATCACCGAGAGGTAAGTCAAGTAAGAAAGCAACTTAACAATGGGATTGGTGGTCATGAATTTGGCATAGATATTAAATGCCTCACCGCCGTCGTTATAAAACAACTGCATGTTACCGGCTAAATGGCCGATCAAAAACAGAATAAGAAAAAGGCCGGTGAGAGCCATTATCAACTTTCTGCCGAGAGTGCTTTTCAAGGTTTTGGTAACCCAGCTCATAAAATTTGCGATTAATTTAGAACGAAAGTCTTTGTTTGTTAGGTGTCCAAATTTACACGGGGAACCGATAGCAAACAATGCAATCGAATGCGTTTTCTTTATTTTAATCGTTTCTAAATAGTTTTTTTCAAACTCGATAATTAATTTGTTAATCAGAATTACAAACAAGCCGGAGGTTTTTATTGTTTGAATTTTCGGTGAATTTCTAGTTTCTTCCAGTTATTTCGTAGTCGGTAAGTCAGACGAACAGTTTTTGGAATTAACTTTTGCGATTCCAACACGTTTTCAGGAATAAATCACCAAAGTCAACCACGCATGAAGCTCAAACTTTCTCTTGGAATCTTTTTCATCTATCTGGTAGCGGGTATTTCCACAGCATGGGCCACACACATCCGAGCAGGAGAAATTATTGCAGAACGCATAAGCGTCCAATCGCTCACCTATCGAATCACCGTCGTCGGATATACTGATACTCGATCCAGTGTGGTATTCGGTCCTGGCTTGATCAACTTTGGTGACGGCAGAGAAGTACCGCTTAACACGGAGAGCGATTTCTCCACAGTCGAAGACCTAGGGGACATGATCGAAAAAAACACCTTCGTCATCACCCATACCTTTCAAGGGCCTGGCCAATACAGGATACGCTTTCAGGAATTCAACCGTAATGACCTTACCCTCAACATGGACAATTCGGTGGACACTCCTTTTTATGTAGAAACTGAGATCAATATTGATCCTTTCATCGGAGTTAACAACTCGCCGGTTCTGACGATTCCCCCAGTAGACAACGGAGCGATCAACGTCCGGTATATACACAATCCAGGCGCCTACGATCCTGATGGAGACAGCCTTTCTTATGCGATGGATGTACCAAAGCAGGCTTTCCAACGCCCTGTAAACAACTACAGAAGCCCTGCAAGTCCGGAATTCAGCTTCAGTCAAGAAGATGGCACTACGCCCGCTTTTCTTCGTATTGATCCACAATTTGGGGACTTGATATGGGATGCCCCCGGAACTGCCGGGCAGTTTAACGTAGCTTTTCGGATCATCGAGTGGCGTAAAATCAACGGGAAATTTGAGCAAATCGGCTTCGTCGTTCGCGACATGCAAATCATCATAGAGAACTCAAACAATCGTAGACCTGAGCTGATTTTACCGGACGACATCTGCGTGGAGGCAGGAACATTGATCCAAGAAATCATTCAAGGCACGGATCCCGATGGAGATCCTGTAAAAATTGAGGTCTTTGGTGAACCGGTTGAGATCACCACCTCTCCGGCAACTTACGATCCGGAAAGCGAGTTCCAACCCCAGCCAGGCATCGTCAACTTCTCATGGCAGACAGTATGCGGCCATGTTCGTGCCAGGGAATATGAAGTTCGTGTGCGTATCACCGACCAACCTCGATCTGGGCCGAAATTGGTAGACATCAAAACTTGGAAAATCAAAGTGGTGGGACCTCCACCTGTCTGGGATGAGCTGGAGCAGCAATCCGGAAGAAGTGTCGAACTAACCTGGGATCCTTATGTATGCGGCAATTCAGCCAATGAAATGCAGGTTTGGAGACGAATCAACTCGGATCCCTACCAGCCCGACAGTTGTGAAACCGGCATTCGCGCCGGATATGAGCTGGTAGGTACAACCAACATGCAAACCTTCTCCTTTACCGACCTCAACAGTGGTGATGGTCTCGCACCTGGCAACACGTATTGCTATCGACTGGTGGCAGCTTTTCCTGAACCCAGGAGTGGTGAGAGTGTCGTGTCCGAAGAAATATGTATTACCATCGATGTCGATGTACCGATCATTACCAATGTAAGTGTCGAAGAAACCAACCCTAGCACTGGACAAATCTTCGTTAAGTGGACTCCCCCTTACGATATCGACAAAGTTCAGTTTCCAGGCCCATATACCTATGAATTGCTCAGAAGTGAAGGGTTCAATGGAAATACCAACCGAATTTCCTTGGGAATCACCTCGGACACACTTTTCACAGACACCGGGCTGAACACCGAGAATCTCGTGTACAACTACCGCGTGGTCTTGCTGGACAACAATACCAAAATAGATACTTCCTCGGTTGCTTCATCTGTTTGGGTGCAACCCACAATAATCAATGAAGCAATTGAACTAAACTGGACTTTCAATGTCCCTTGGAACAATTCAGTCGGGCAGTACAGGCATGAGGTCTATAGAAATCGAACCGATGCCAACGCCCAAGATGAAGATACTTTTGTAAAAATCGCAGATGTGGACGTGACCACAAACGGCTTCAAGTATCTCGACGATGGCAGCTTCAACGGCATGCCGCTGGTGAAGGAACTAGAGTACTGCTATTACGTCATTACCAAAGGATCCTATAATGTCGCCGGACTGGTTTATCCTCTGGAAAACAAATCTCAAATCACCTGTGCGAAGCCGGATGACAACCGCCTTCCTTGCCCACCCGTCTTGACTTTCGAAGGTCCGGAGTGCTCAGCCTATGTTGCAGAGCAAGCCTGTACCAACACCACATTTGAACACGAGCTGAGCTGGGTTCCCGACTTCAGCGGCGACTGCGACGATGAACTGAGTGGATACAGGTTATACTTCACACCTGACGGGGAAGAAGGCTTATTCAACTTAGTACGCGAACTCAATTCTCTGGAGCTGGAGACTACGCTTACTAACCTCCCGAATTATCGTGGATGCTATTACATCACCGCAGTGGATCGCTCTGGAAATGAAAGCGAGCCAAGCAATGTGGTCTGCGTTGACAACTGTCCGGTTTACAACCTGCCAAACGCCTTTACTCCCAACGGAGATGGCAACAACGACACCTTCATCGCCTTTGACAACCCATTCTCAGCCTGTCCGCGCTTCGTCAGTGCCGTGGAAATCTTCATCGTAAACCGTTGGGGAACGGAAGTATTCAGATACAACAGTCTCGAGTCCAACGAAAATGACATCTTCATCCGTTGGGATGGTAAAGACAAAAACGGTAATGAACTGCCAGCCGGCACTTATTTCTATTCCGGCTCAGTCACTTTCGATGTCCTGGATCCTGCTCAAAAAGAACGCGACCTCAAGGGAACCATTCAGCTCCTGCGATGATTGGGGACAAGTCTGTCATCCTCTTTGACGGAGTCTGTAACCTTTGCAATTCATCGATTGACTTTGTATTAAAGCGAGATAAAAAAAACCGGTTTCTCGTAGGGGCACTACAGTCCGAGAAAGGAACGAAGCTTCTTTCCAGATTTGACTCAAACCCGGAATACCTGGATTCTTTGGTTCTGATCGAGAAGGATCAAATTTACTTTCGCAGTACAGCAGCGCTGAGAATCGCCAAAAAACTCACCGGACTTTGGCCGCTTCTGTATGGAATCATCATCGTCCCCGCTATTCTAAGGGACGCCGTATACGACTGGATTGGCAAAAATCGGTATCGCTGGTTTGGAAAGAAAAACACCTGCAGACTTCCTTCTCCTGCGGAAAAGGCTAAGTTTTTATAAGATGCCCTGCGACATTTCAAAATTTCGAGTTCAGGGATCTGACTTTTCTCCACCAAAGCCGATCAAGTAGAAAAGCCTATATTTATCCCTTCAAAAAAAACACAACGAATGAAAGCTTTTGTTTTTCCGGGCCAAGGAGCCCAATTCCCTGGGATGGGAAAATCGCTGTACGAAGAAAACCCAACAGCTAAAGCATTTTTCGAGCAAGCCAATGACATCTTGGGATTCCGGATCACAGACATCATGTTTGGAGGAACCGAGGAGGAGCTCAAGCAAACCAAAGTAACCCAGCCGGCGATCTTCCTCCACTCCGTGATATTGGCGAAGACAGCGCCTGAATTCATCCCTGACATGGTCGCCGGACACTCTTTGGGAGAATTTTCCGCGTTGGTTGCCAACGGCTCACTAGCTTTCGAAGATGGCTTAAAATTGGTTTATCAGCGTGCCTTAGCTATGCAAGAGGCTTGCGAAATCAACCCTTCCACCATGGCTGCGATTCTTGGGTTGGCGGATGAAAAAGTAGAAGAAATCTGCGCCTCAATTACCGAAGAAATCGTCGTTCCGGCCAACTACAACTGTCCCGGCCAATTGGTGATTTCCGGCACAATGAAAGGCATCGAGATCGCTTGCGAAAAGATGAAAGCTGCCGGTGCCAAACGCGCATTGCCATTGCCAGTCGGCGGCGCGTTTCACTCTCCGCTAATGGAACCTGCGAGAGAAAAACTTCAGAAAGCGATCGAAGAAACCGAGTTCCGTGCGCCCGGATGTAAGATCTATCAAAACGTCAGCACAGAGGGCATCATGGATGTAATCGAAATAAAAAATAATTTGATTGCTCAATTGACCGCACCTGTCAAATGGACGCAGTCTATTCAGCACATGGTCCGAGACGGCGCTACACAGTTTGTCGAGTGCGGCCCTGGAAAAGTTCTTCAGGGGCTGGTCAAAAAAATCCACTCCGAGGCAGAAGTTTCAGGACTCTAAGATTCAAATCCCGCTCATAAGGCGGGATTTTTTAATTCCTACTCTCCAAGGGTTTCAAATCCCTTGGAGAGTGTTTATCTCAATACATTTGTCCTGCTTCTCCAGAGGCGCGGAGTTATTGCAGAATTCACCTTTTGAAAACCTTCACCTCGCTCAAATCCTCTCCTTCAGCCAACATTTCCAGAGAGTTCTTCCCCGTAACCGGATTCACTTTTTGCGGCAAAATAGCTGCGAGCGGCACCAGCACAAATTCCCGTTGCGCGATGTAAGGGTGAGGAATCTGCAAAAGCGAAGTGTTGATTTTTCTCTCTCCGAAATACAGGATATCAATATCCATCGTTCGATCCCCCCAATGTTCGTCCCGCTTCCGCCCTAATTGAGATTCAATCCCCTGAATTATTCCCAGCACTTCTTCTGGCTGTTTCTCGGTCAAAACCACCACAACTTGATTCAAAAAATTGCCTTTGGCCACGCCACCCCAAGCAGAGGTCTCGTAGACTTCTGAAACCCTTACCAATTGAAAGTGGATTTTGATCGCTTCTATTGCCTTAGAAAGTAACATTTCCCGATCACCTTTGTTTCCTCCTAAACTTAATACCACCTCAGTTTGCATCGCTTATCACTTTTCGATTGTAAAGGTCAGGTAAAAAGGGCAAATTTCGGGTTCTAAACCAAATCTTATGAAATTCTTAGGCAACGTATTGGCCGTAATTGTTGGCTTGTTCATATTTACGATTCTCAGTTCTCTTCTCTTTTTTGGAATCATCGGAATGATCGCTGCATCCTCCGAAAAGGAGGTGTCAGTTAGAGAAAACAGTATCCTTCACCTCGATCTCAACGGTAGGATATTGGTCGAGCGGACAGCGGAAGACGACCTCGATCTGGGAGCTTTTGGCAATCCTTTTGGATCGGACATGAATGCCGGTTTGATTAATTTGAAAAAGGCCATTCTGGAAGCCAAAACCAACGAAAACATCAAAGGCATCTACCTCAATACCGGATTGATCATGGCTGGGCAAGCCAATCTGCTGGAGCTTCGAGAGGCATTGGTGGACTTCAAAGAATCCGGAAAATTCATCCTGACCTACGACGAAGCCTATTCCGAAGGTGGATATTTTCTCGCTTCTGTCGCTGACGAAATCTACCTCAACCCGATGGGAGCCATCGATTTCAACGGCTTTTCCTCAGAAGGAATTTTCTTTAAGGGACTCTTCGAAAAAGTCGGCATCAAGCCGGAAGTATTCCGAGTCGGCGAATTCAAAAGCGCGGTGGAGCCTTTCATTCTGGAAAAAATGAGTCCTGAAAATCGACTTCAAACACAATATTTCCTCAATGACATCAACAATCTCGCGGTTTCGAAAATTGCCGAATCCCGAGGAATTCCTTTGGATAGCCTGAAGAAAATCAATTCAGAAATGCTCGTAAGAAAAGCAAAAGACGCCGTGACGTACCAACTTGCCACTGCCTTGGCTTATGAAGATGAAGTCCGCGCCAAGCTTCGCGAAAAGCTGGGAATCGGCGAAGACGATGAGATCCACACCATCAACGCTACTGATCTTGGATCTATGGCAAAATCAAAAAATATCACGTCCAGCAACAGGATTGCGGTCATTGTCGCTGAAGGAGAGATCGTGGGTGGCGACGTGGACGGAGCCTTAAGCTCTGAAAAATTCGCCAAGGAAATTCGCAAGGCAAGGAAAGATGACAACATTAAAGCGATCGTCCTGAGAGTGAATTCCCCGGGAGGCTCTATCGTCGCTTCCGACGTGATCTGGAGAGAGATGACCGAAGCGAAGAAGGCCAAGCCGCTGATCGTCTCTATGGGAGAAGTGGCGGCATCCGGCGGTTACTACATCTCAGCGCCAGCCGACACTATTGTCGCTCAGCCCAACACGATCACAGGTTCCATAGGGATTTTCGGCTTGTGGTTTAACGTTCAGGACTTGCTCAATGAGAAGCTGGGCATAACCACTGACGGCGTCTCGACCGGAGAACTTTCTGACTTTATGAATCCGACCCGACCGCTGACCGACGTCGAAAGAACCATCATCCAAACCAGCATTGAAGAAGGCTACGAAACCTTTATTTCCCGGGTGGCCGAAGGACGCGGTATGCACCCCGACTCAGTCAAAAAAGTGGCTTCAGGCCGGGTCTGGACCGGGACTCAAGCCAAGGAAAGAGGCCTAGTCGATGTGCTAGGCGGCTTGAATACCGCGATCGACATCGCAGCCGCTAAGATTGACGCAGGAGACGACTATCGGGTCATTTACTATCCAAAGCAGGAAACCTGGATCGAAAACCTAATGGGAAGTTTTGGAGACAAGGTGCAGTTGAGAATCCTTCAGGCCCGGTTGGGGGATAATTTTTACCTGATCGAAAAAATCAAAAAACTCCAAAACTATCACGGCATACAAGTCCGGTTGCCGCAGGATATTGTGATCAAATAAAAGCACAGCACCCTCCAAGAGTTTTGAATCTCTTGGAGGGTTTGTTGTTCTACTGCTTCTGTAAAAGATACTTCCAAGCCTCGACTACATTCCCTTTTTCAAGCTCTTCTTTGGCTCTGAGATGCAGGTGATCCAGCCAAGATTCCGAGTCATTTTTGAAGCGAAGCCGCATTTCGGCAAGTTCGGAAGAGTGGGAAAGCTCTTCGACTTCCGCTACCGAAGGCAAGTTCATCACGTTACCGAGCCTGCCCAGATTATTCCCGGTCAATATTGGACTGTTTCGGATTTCATCCGGAATCTGATCCACTCCGATTCCGAGATTGGCAAGGGGTTTTGGAATCTGAAAAAGTGAATCCGGGGTAATCTTGGCATACCATGCACCCCCTAGTCGGGCCACTGGACTGAGTTTATGCGGGTCGATGACTCCATTTTCATCCAGGATCGATTCACTGATATGCATGGTCACGACCTCGCAAATCACCAAATTCCCAGCGCCCCCGTCGGTCCCAAGGGCTTTCACTTCATTGACTTTGCATTCGAGTGCCACTGCCGCTTCCTTCACCCGAGGAGGTGTGACCAAGTCTGACTTGACTGGAGTCAAACCCGCTTTTTCAAACTCATTGACGCCTTTTGGATATTCGGTGCTGGCCAGCGATAGCTGTTCGACCCGATCAAAACCCACAATATGAATCACCACTTCGGGCACTTCCAACACGTTTTGCAAGGTGTGTTTGGTGGAATTGTCCCGAACTCTTCTGGAGGGAGAAAAAATCAAAATCGGCGGATTGGAACTGAACATATTGAAGAAACTGAAGGGACTCAGGTTGACATTTCCGGCTTTGTCCACAGTACTGGCAAACGCAATAGGCCGGGGCGCCACTGCTCCCTGAAGCAGATTCTGAACTTCAACCGTACTCAGGTCTTTGGGATAAAAGGTTTTCATTTGATCAAATTAGAATGCAATTTTAAGGACATAAGCATTTTTACCAGAAAAAATTTCTACCATGTTTCGAAAGAGATTCCCAACCCTGTTTTTAGCAATCGCGCTTTTTTTTTGTTTTTCGGAAAATCTGCTCGCGCAACATCATCTTATCGCCAGCTACAACGTCCGCTATGATAATCCCGGTGATGAAGGCAACCTTTGGAAAGATCGATTGCCTCGGATCACCGGTCTGATCCAATTTCATCAAATCGGACTCTTCGGAACTCAAGAAGGCCTCAGCCATCAAGTTAAGCAAATGAGCGAGGGCTTGGGCTATAAATACCTCGGGGTCGGACGAGATGACGGAGACGAAAAAGGTGAATTTACCGCGATTCTTTTCGATCCAAAACTTTATAAACTGGAAGATTCCGGCACCTTTTGGCTTTCTCCGACTCCCGAGACCCCGAGCAAAGGATGGGATGCGGCGCTAAATCGGATCTGCACCTGGGGAAGATTCAAGGATCAAAAAGGCAAAAAATTCTACGTCTTCAATGTGCACTACGACCATGTCGGACAGCAGGCCCGAGAGGAAAGCAGCAAACTTGTAATGGAGAAAGTCAAAGAAATCAACACGCAAAACCTACCCGCTATCCTGATGGGAGACTTCAATGTCAAGCCAGACAATGCGGCCTATACCACCATCACGGCCAATCCTAGTTGGAAAGATGCGCGACTGATTTCAAAAATCCCGGCCTACGGTCCCAAAGGAACATTTTCGGCTTTCGACTGGGATAGGATGCCGGACGGGATCATCGATCACATCTTTGTACAGGGCAAGATCAACGTGATTCGCCACGGGATCTTGACGGATAACTATGGCAAAAAGTATCCGTCCGATCACTTTCCAGTGTTGGTTGAATTGGAGTTTTAACTCACTTCAACATTCGAAATTCAGCATTCGGTGTTCTTCATTCGAATGCTGGATTATTTTGTCTTAATGGCCAAAGCCGGATTGCAAATCCGACTATCAAAATTCAGGATTGCAAATCCTGAATAGCGGAATAGCAAAACAGAAAAGGCCAGCTTCTCAGCAGGCCTTTTCTGTTTTCTCAAGTTCAGATTACTCCGCCAAAGCCGCCACTCCGGGAAGTACTTTGCCTTCCATGTGCTCCAACAAGGCTCCCCCACCGGTGGACACGTAGGATACTTGATCCGTGTATCCAAACTTATTGACAGCAGCGGCAGAGTCACCTCCACCGATGAGCGAGTAAGCACCATTTTTGGTAGCTTCGGCTACATATTCCGCCACGGCCTTGGTTCCTTTATCAAAGGACTCCATCTCAAATACGCCCATCGGGCCATTCCAAAGGATGGTCTTAGATTCAGCAATAACTTTCCCAAAAAGCTCACGCGTTTTTGGCCCAATGTCCAAGCCCATCCAGTTGTCAGGAATCTCACCGCTGGTAGCCAAACCTTGATTTGCAGTATTGGAAAAATCGTCCGCAATAACGGTGTCCAGGGGAAGGATCAAATTCACGCCTTTTGCCTTGGCTTTCTCCATCAGCTCCAACACGAAATCCATCTTGTCGGCTTCTAGCAAGGAGGTTCCGATTGATCCGCCCTGTGCTTTGGCAAAAGTGTAGGACATGCCACCACCGATGATCAGATTGTCTACTTTCTCAAGTAGCTTCTCGATGATCAAGATCTTGTCGGCGATTTTTGCGCCACCCATGATCGCCGTGTATGGACGCTCAGGATTTCCCAAAACCTTATCAGCATTAGTCAACTCGGACTCCATCAGGTAGCCAGCTACTTTATCCGTAAAAAACTGTGCAATCACCGCCGTGGAAGCATGGGCCCTATGCGCAGTACCGAAAGCATCATTGACATAGACATCTCCCAGCTTGGACAACTTCTCAGCAAAGTCTTTATCTCCTTTTTCTTCCTCTTTGTAAAATCGAAGGTTTTCCAGCAAAAGAACTTCACCCGGCTTCAAGGCCGCAGCTTTGCTTTCTGCTTCTGCTCCGATGCAGTCCGAAGCAAACTGAACCGGAGTTCCCAAGGCCGCTTCGACAGCGCTCACAATATGTTTAAGAGAATATTTGTCCTCAGGACCACCTTTTGGACGACCTAGATGCGACATCAAGATGGCCGCTCCTCCGTCCTGAAGAATCTTTTTAATGGTCGGAACTGCCGCTTGGATCCGCGTGTCATCTGAAACTGAAAAATCCTCATTTAGAGGAACGTTGAAATCAACTCGCACTAGGGCTTTCTTGCCTGAGAACTTTAGACTATCTACATTTTTCACATTGGAACTCATAGGATTGGTTTAATGGATTTTGAATGGCTTTCTAAAAGAGCCTCAAGGTAATTAAGATTCGGGCAAAAGGGAAAGCATACTGTTGTAAAGTTCGATTATGACAAGGGTCAGAAGTTGATATGCCGTGACTTCCCCTTGGATTTCAAACTTCATTCTGAAAAAGAATCTTTGAATAAGGGGGTAAGGGGCATTTTACAAGAAAATTGACTCTTTAGACAAGACTGCCATGTCTCGACTTTGAACAAGGGCTGAAACCACAAACCTTCGAGGTTTTTAAAAACCTCAAAGGTTTAGCTACTACTTCGCCGCTGCTCTTCTCAGCCGATCGTTAATCGCCCGACCGAGTCCAGATTCAGGCATCAACTCTGCCAAAATCACATCAGCAGAACTTTCATCCAGCTGCCGCATCGCCGCAAAAAGATTCTTGGCAGCCTCATGAAGGTTTCCACCAGGGCTAAGTGCAAGTTGATTTTTCGGTTTGACTTCCAGAAAAAAATCAGAAAAGCTCAAGACGGAAAACGCCGTCTTTTTCTCCAAATTCTCGGAGATCATCTCTTTTAGATTACCCAAAATAAAGGGTTTTTTTGGTGCATAGTGACTGTCCAATTGCCCAGGAGCGCTAGGATTACTGGAGCTGTGGTCTTTGATTTTGACGACCCCAATGATCTTTTCGATCTCGGCTATCTCTAACCCACCCAAGCGATAGATTACGACTTCCTCCTCCTCCATTCCGACGATCGTACTCTCTAAGCCCACTGCGCAAGCTCCGCCGTCGAGAATGTAGGGAATCTTTCCTCCCAACTGAGCCTCCACATGTGATGGCTGGGTCGGGCTAATGTATCCAAATGGGTTGGCACTCGGTGCGGCGAGTGGAAACTCCAAACTCTCCAGCAAAGCCAAGGTCAAGTCATGTTTAGGCACTCGCACCGCCACCCGATCCAATCCAGAGGTCACCAAGTCTGGTACGATGGATTTTCTAGGCAAAAGCAAGGTCAATGGACCTGGCCAAAAGGTTTCCGCTAGAAGTTTCAACTCTTGCGGAAAATCCCTGACAAAATCCCCAACACGTTCCAGCGACGACGTGTGCAGGATCAAGGGATCAAAACTGGGACGGTTTTTCGTCTCAAAAATCAGCGCAACCGCTTCGGCATCCAAGGCATTCCCGGCAAGGCCATAGACCGTCTCGGTGGGAATCCCCACGAGCCGGCCTTCTTCCAATATGGATTTTGCCAAGTCGATATCGATGCCGATCTGCGCCATGTTATTCTTCGCAGAAATCGTTGATCCAGGTTTCGGCATCGGCATAGCCCAAGGAAAGCGCCATCTTCAGATCCGCACAACCTTCGCTTTTCTGCCCCAAAGCGCTCATGCGAGTCACGCCAAGCAGGTAATAGGCCTCGGCATTTTTTGGGTCCAGATTCACCGTATTGGTCAGGGACTCCATGCCGTGGATCGGGTCGTTCATGCCCAATTCTGCTTTCGCTTTGCGAAAGTGTGCTTCAGCCTGATCGGGTGTCACTTGCAATACCGCCTGAAAATCCAACAGCGCATCTTCATATTCTTCCATATTCAAAAGCGCCGTACCTCTGTTGAAAAAGATATCGGACTGTGCCGGATCCAAAGCGCTGGCCATGTTGAAGTCTGCGAGTGCTTGCTTGTAATTTTCCAATTCCATCTTGGCATTGCCGCGATTGAACCAAGGCTTGTAGCTCGCCGAGTCAGCAGTGATCGCAGCATCAAACACCGGAATAGATTCTTTGATTTTCCCCTGCTGAAAAAGCGCAACCCCTTTGGCATTCAGCGCCTGAGAGTTTTGAGGGTTTATTGCCAAAAGCTGATCAAAAAAACCGACCGCTTCCTGCCAAGCCTGAGCATCCATTTTTTCGATTCCTGCTTTCAGCAGTTCTTCTTCATTCGGCTTACAGGCAAAAAGGCTCGCCGCAAGCAAGCCCAAGATCCAAAATTTCTTCACGGAGACTGGGGTAAATTTTCGGCAAAGATAGGGAATTTGCAGCTTAGACCGATGCCAACTTCAATCTGTATTCCTCCGGCACAGGCACCGGGCGCATGGTCTGCATGTCCACAGCCACCATCACACAGCGGCATTTGGCGAAAACATGCTCTCCTCCATCCTTGTCTTTTCCAATCAAATATTGTTCAAGATCAAAAGAAGAATTGCCAAGGCGGCTGCACTTCACCAACGCTTCCACCTCATCTTGAAGATGAATCGGACGGATGTAGTCGATCTCGATTCTACCGACGACTGTGCCGATGGTCATCACATTCCAATCGCAGACTTCATAGAGAAAAACGGCACGGGCATGCTCAAAATAGCTGAAGTAAACTCCGTTATTAACATGTAAGTAGCCATCGATATCCGAAAAGCGGATCTGGACAGCAGTCGAAAAAGGAAACGACTTTTTTAATTTTTCGGGGTTCAAATCAGTTTTCAAAGTAGAATTTCTGATTTACTGGTTTTTTCAAGCATTCGGAGAATCGACGGATTGTAACCGATCATATCCACCACAGAATCAAAGGCGATCCAAGCCAGGGAAATGCTCTCGTCACTCATCTGCAAAGGCTCATTGATGTCGGCTTCCAGCAAGTACCGGACATCAAAATGAAAATGCTGGGGAACATGTGGACGCTCCGGAATGATGTGCTTGTCAATGTCAAAAATCGTCGAGTCTACCAGCTGAAGTGAGGTAAGTCCACTTTCCTCCCGAGCCTCCTGAAGAGCCACTTCTATCAGATTTTCATTGCCATCTGCGTGACCTCCCAGCTGTAGCCATCTCCCGAGTTTACGGTGAAGGGTGAGCAATGTGTGCGTACGCGCTTGATTGACCACCCACGCGGAAGCGGTGTAGTGCCCATCCACTCGTTCGCGCTTGTAGGCAAGCGAGTCGTGAGTCAGCTCTGCAAAATCAGCGATGAAAGCCGACTCCTCCTCATAGGGAGTGCGGTAGATGTCGAGTTGGTTTCTAAGCGTAATTCTATCCATTTGACTATTTTTCAAATATCCCATCCATCAACTGATCGAATGGTTTGGCTTCTTGATACAGACGATCGGAATATACCGTCGCCAACAATTTGATAAAACTGGGCTTATTGTCTACACTCACTTTCTCCAACGCTACATTGCCGTAAAGCTGAGAAATCAGTGTTCCTTCCGTCGGGAGTTGCATCGGAGGCTTGAAATAAAACTTTTCGGTCATCTTCACTTGATCATCGATTTCTTCGAATTTTCGATCCAAGCTGACCTGCTCATATCCCAAAGCTAAAATCCTTTGGCTAAAAGCCAAGAAAAGACGGGAAAATGATTTCAGATCAAAAGGCTCTTCATAGCTCACCGCAAATCCGTTGGCATAAGGTGAATCCAATATATGAACTTGCGGGTGCGCATCAATAGCGGTTCGCTTGAAATGATAGTTTTTATAAACCAAATCAAAAAGCGTTTCCGACTCAGCACAATCCATCCATTTCGTAAGATCCAACTGCTCACTTTCCCGGATCACAAAATTCTCCCTGACCTTCATCGGAGCCTTTTCCGCAGGTTTGAAGATGTTTTTCAACAGATCGTCGAAGAAATTACTCATGGGTTGTCAGCAAAAGGGTGTCATCAAATGACTTGCTTACCTGGCCCTGATCGATCAGTTGGCGGAGCAGGCGCAGGTTGGAATCAGACCTTGGCTTCCCGAGTTTGGAAAATAAGTCCTCTTCTGTCAACCCCTCAGATCCCTCTAAAGTTTCAATGATCCGCATCTTCAGTCGCTCTTCCCGGGTTTCAGGAGCTTGATTTTTCTTCTTTTCGATGCACACATCACAGATCCCACACTCCGAATCTGTTTTTTCTCCGAAATACTCCTGGATAAACTGGGTGCGGCAAATAGCGCTCTGAGTGGTATATTCCACCATACTTTTGGCATTTTGTACCGTGAGCTCCTTACGGGCTGCAATCCGAGCATGGTTAAATGGTAGCTTGCCAGCGTCGTAGCGATGCGTGAGGAATGTCAGTTGTGGCTTATCCTTTCGCTGATCGTAATCCATCACCTCGAGCTTTTGCAAATCGAGCAGCGCCTTGACCAGGTCGGGCTCTCTCATCGAAAGCGATTTGGCGAGCTTTCCCTCTTGGATCTTGATGAACTCTGAGAAAATATTGCCACCGTAGGTTCGCAACAGCATCTTGACCACGGGATCGAGCTTTGCGTAAGCAATCTGAACCTCATATAACCTGCTGGGGTCAACCTGAAAATGAACGCGGGAAGGCGCAAAAAAGCTTTCGTTCACCTGTACAAATCCCTCCTCACCCAGCACTTTGATTGCGTAAAACGTCTCCAAAACCGTCAGCTCATACGTATTGCAAAAGACCGACAGGTCAAAGTCAAAACTGCTGAGCATATTGCTGCCAACCGCGAGTTGGTAATAATTGGCGAGACACTGGTAGACGCGCTTCAGGAAATCAATCGGCGGATACACCAGCTCCGATCGACTGGTCAGCTGCTCAAAATCCTGTGCATTGGCCAATAGAACGGCAAAAGCCTTTCGGCCGTCTCTCCCTGCCCTACCCGCTTCCTGATAGTAGTTCTCGATGTTTTCGGGTAGATCCGAATGAATCACTACCCGTACGTCGGGCTTGTCGATCCCCATCCCAAAGGCATTGGTGCTGACCATCACCCGGATTCTGTCAGCTTTCCAGGCTTCCTGTCGGTCGGCCCGATCCGAATTGGAAAGCCCGGCATGATAGGCCGCTGCGGAGATCCCGAGCTGCGAAAGTGCCTTGGCAATCTGCTGTGTCCCCTGCCGATTTCTCACATACCAGATCCCAGTGCCGGAAATTCTGCTCAGGATTTCGATCCCCTTTTCGAGTTTATTTTCGACCAGGCGTACACTATAGCTGAGATTCTTTCGGGCAAAACTCTGGTGAAATTCCAGATGGGACTTCATTTCTAGCTTTTCGACGATATCGGCGCAAACCTGCGAAGTCGCCGAGGCCGTCAGTGCGAGCACGTTTACTTTGGGATGAAAAGCCCGGATGGCGGCGATCTCGAGATAAGGCGGGCGAAAATCGTAGCCCCACTGAGAGATACAGTGAGCTTCATCCACGGCGATCAGATTGATTTTCATCTGGCGAAAACGCTCGATAAAAAGTTCCTGCTTCAGCCGCTCAGGCGACACGTAGAGAAACTTAAAATCTCCGTAGATGCAATTGTCCAGCGTGGTGTCGATTTCGCGATAGCTCATCCCAGAGTAAATCGCAGCGGCCTTGATTCCTTTGGCTTTGAGGTTGTCCACCTGATCTTTCATCAGTGCGATCAGCGGAGAAACCACGAGGCAAATCCCATCCTTGGCCAGCGCCGGGATTTGGTAGCAGAGACTTTTTCCTCCGCCTGTCGGCAAAAGCGCAAGCGTGTCCCGTCCCTCCATCACCGCATCGATGACCTGCTTCTGCACCGGACGAAAGTCCTCCAGCCCAAAAACCTGTCGGAGAATATGAAGTAGCTGAGTTTCCAATTACCAGTCAGGCTTGGTCCTGGACAAAAATGCGGCGATGCCTTTGACACAATCGGCCTGACTTCGGGCTTTTGCGTTGGCTTCGGCAGCCCGATCCAAAGCCTCGTGACGGGCTTTGTCTCCCAGGCTTCTCAGCAGCCGCTTCGTCTCCTGCATTGCAAAAGTAGAATTACCCAACACCAGGTTTTGCGCAAATTCAAATGTCTTTTTCTCCAGATCCTCAGTCGCTACTTCCGCCGTGATGATTCCCAGCTCGGCGGCCTTCACCGCGGTGATCAACTCTCCGGACAGCAGCAATTCCGCCGTCAGCGCCTGGCCAATCTGCTCTGAGAGGAATACCGAAACCAAGGCTGGCACAAAACCAATCTTCACCTCGGTGTAACCAAACTTGGCCCCATTGGCTGCAAAGGCAAAATCACAGACCGTCACCAGTCCACAACCTCCGGCGAGGGCATGCCCCTGAACTTGGGCAATGACCACTTTCGGAAACTCGTAGATCTTGGAAAATAGCGTTTTGAGGCGGTGGCTGTCGGCCAGGTTTTCTTCGAAAGAATAATTTTGCATTTCCTGTAAATAGGCGAGATCGGCTCCCGCGCAAAAAGCCCTACCCTCGGCTCTGAGGATAACAACCTTCACGTCCGGATTCTGCTCAAACTCGGCAAATGCCTCACCCAACTCTTCCACCATGGCTGGACTGATCGCGTTGCGCTTCTCAGGTCGATTGAGCGAGATAAATCCAACTCGGCTGTCGATGTGGGTGAGAACAGAAGTCTCCATAATGGGTTTGGGCTATGAAGGGATAAATTACAGGGAGAAAAGCCTACTGCCAAGTGACCGATCAGAAAACTATCCGAAAAGCACCGGATTTTGCAATCAAAGAATCCGCAGAGATCGCTTGCCATGAATTTGGGGATGTAAATCGCTCGACCAAGATGGGCTTGCCTTCGCCCCAATAAACTCTCTTGGAGTCGGAATCAAACTCAAAATCCAAAACAGGAAACCATCGCAAGCTGCCGTCGGTCAACGCCAAAGCCGACTCGGGGATGCGAGGTCGGCGTGCTGCAATTCGGTTTGGATCGATAGAAAAAGAGATTTGGTCCGGAGGAAGGCTCTCATTCCAAGTCGAATATTCTGTTCCAACCTTAAAGTCGATCAGTGTCCCCTTTTCCCCAGAAAAAATCAAAATCTCGGATGCAGGATCACGGATCTCATGAACCAGTCGATCCAAAAACCAAAATGAAATCAACAAAACTGAAAGATAGACCAACTTTTTCCGGTTACCCCATTCCCAGTTTGCCCAGACGATCAGTAGCCCCCAGACCACAAGCATCGCCGAAAAGGTGATCGTCAGCCGCTCAAAATTTCCTCCTGGAAATAGCTGAATCGTGCGCGTGACCCAGTTTTGGCACCAGATCAAACCACTGACCAACCAGCCCAATGCCTCTCCGACCCAGGGCACCCAACTCAGCGCGAGAAGCAAAACCCCGGTGTTCATCACGATAAATGAAAGGGGGATAATCACGAGATTGGCGATCAGAAAATAGCTGGGAAAGATATGGAAATATAGCATCGACAGCGGAAAAGTCGCCAACTGTGCCGCCAAGCTCACGGCTGTGATTTGCCAAAAGTATTCCAAGACCCTGTTGGGTGGCAGCCACCACCGCACGATCATTGGCTGCAGGAGCAAAATCCCACCAACCGCAAGGTAAGACAACTGAAACCCGACTTCATAGATCACCGCGGGATCTATGCATACGATGACCAAAGCGGAAAATGCCAGAATGTTCCAAGAGCTCGGTTTTCGATCCCGCATCTGTCCCGCGGTAAACAGGGAAAACATCGTTGCCGCTCGGACAACAGAGGGGGAAAATCCCGTCAGAATCGCATAAATCCAGATGAGCAGAATGACGAGAAAAAGATAAATTTTACTATGCTTGGTATTCAAGCGAATTCCTTTCAAGGGGAAAAGCAAAATAGCGTAGATGATTCCCACATGTAATCCCGATACAGCCAAGATATGCATGGTTCCCGTCTCCGCGTAGGCATTTCGAATTTCACGATCCAGATTTTCTTTTTGCCCTAAAAGCAAAGCTGCCGCGATCTGTCTGGATTCGGGATTTGGCACCTTTTCGTCGATGATCGCAGCCAACTTTTTCCTGAAATTAAGAAGCCAAAACCTGGGAGCGTTGACATCGGAAGAATCAATCAACGCAAACTTTTCTCCCATAAACTGACGGAAGTAAATGTCCTTTCTAGCCAGAAATCTGCGGTAGTCAAACTCGTCCAGAAAGGTGGGCGGCGATATGGGTTCGGGCGATTTTTCCACCAAAATCACCTGACCGGGAAAGAGTGGCGCTGTACTTTTGTGATAGATCAGGATGTTTCCCTTGGATGGGTGCCAACCCAGGCTGTCTTTTATTTGGATGACTTCTAAGAGATTCTCCTGAGAATTTGGCTTTGCGACATCGAACTTCTGGACTCGCGCCAGATAGGAATCACAAAACTCCAAGTTGGGATCTACAGCATCTGAGTCACGGTTTTTTTGAATTTCAGAAAGCAAAATTCCCAAAAGAAACAACATCGCATACGCCAAAGTGACCGGTATTAGCTGGCTGACATCCTTTTTCCAATAAATAAAAGAGACGTACGAAATCCAGCTTAGTCCGGTCAAAACGGCCAGCGCAAGAACTGGAATCTGCAATCCATTTTGCGACAGCAGCACTCCCAAGAGCAAAAAAGGCAAATACCTCAAAAATGGAAAATCAGCGAATCTCATTGCTCAAAAAATTAAAACCTTAAGTTAGAAAAATCAGGGCAAAAAAAAGAGCCCCGAAAGGCTCCATTGATTTTTTTTCAGATTCTAAAATCTATACCCGAGACTAAAGCCCCCGTTGGGTTCTACTGCGGAAAACTTATCCGAAACTGCTTCGCTAAAATTGCGGGCAACGCTCACATAGGGCCCAAAAGCAAAATGCTCGGAAACCTCCCATTTGTAACCGATACCTGCACCCAAGATAAATGCGGTCATATCAGTGGTGGCCACTCCACCAGCTACAGACTCCTCATAGTCTCCAAATCTGAATTTTAGGAAGGGAAAGACGTGAAATCTCCCGCTCCGGCCATTGCCGAAATAGAAATTCATCGCGGACTGGATGGAGTTGGTTTTGAAAGTTTCCCCATCGCCGTCGGATTGATACCCAAAGCGGTCATTGATATGCAACTGGATATCCAAGGAATGACTTTCGCTGAGAAATCTTTCATAGCCGAGTTCGAAAGAACCCAACAAAAACATGTTGAGAAAATTGAGCTTTATTTCATTTTCGAAGTTTCCAAGATTTGGATTGGAGGTAGAAGAAGACGAAATGACCTGCTGGGAAAATGCAGAAATGGTAAACGCCGCAGCGACGAAGGCAGACAGGATAAGTTTTTTCATGTGTCGGGAATTAGACTTCTGAGCTAATGGCAAGGATTACGCCAATTCCATTTTATAGTGCTGGATATTGCACTCCTCAAACATTTCGCCGACTTTCTGGAAGCCGAATTTGGAATAAAGTGGCACCGCTGTGAGCTGGGCATGTAGGTACTTGGTTTTCCCCTTGGCTTCAGGGGTTGCCTCCACGTCCGTCAAAACCGCGGACACCAGCGCCTGTCCCACGCCATTTCCCCGCGCTTCTTCGAGCACGGCAAATCGCTCCAACTTCACCCCGTTTTTGGTAAATCTCCAGCGCGCTGTACCCACAGGAATACCGTCTATGCTGGCCAAAAAATGGGTAGAGCTATTCTCAAACTCATCGTATTCCTCGGCTGGGTCAACCTGCTGCTCTATAACGAAAACGAGTTCTCTTATCTTGAAAACCTGCTCAAGGGCTAGCTTATCCGTTACTTTTTCTACTGTTGGCTTCATAGCGTTCTTGATCTCTATCTTCTTGGTCTTTTTCGTAAGCTTCGATAATCGCTTTGACAAGCTTGTGTCGGATCACGTCTTTGCCGCTTAGACTGACCACTCCGATCCCTTTGACATCCTTTAGGATTTTAAGCGCTTCGGCCAATCCTGACTTTTGTCGGACTGGCAAATCCACTTGAGTTTGATCCCCAGTGATAATCACTTTGGAGTTGGGACCCATTCTCGTAAGGAACATCTTGATCTGCTCGCTGGTGGTGTTTTGTGCTTCGTCCAGCAGGACAAACGCATCGTGCAGCGTCCGCCCCCGCATGTATGCCAGCGGCGCGATTTCGATCACCCGGGTCTCTTGATAATACTTGAGTTTTTCCGGTGGCACCATATCCTGGAGCGCATCGTAGATTGGTCTCAGGTAGGGGTCGAGTTTTTCCTGAAGATCTCCCGGAAGAAAGCCCAGATTCTCTCCCGCCTCCACCGCCGGACGGGTAATGATGATCCGTTTTACTTCGCGGTTTTTCAACGCACGTACAGCCAAGGCTACCGCGATGTAAGTCTTTCCGGTACCGGCAGGGCCGAGAGCAAAAACCAAATCATTGGTCATCGCCGCCTCTACCAGTTTGCGTTGGTTGGCTGATTTCGGTTTAATGACCAATCCCTTATTCCCGAAGACAATCACCTGATCGCGATTGGCTTCCTCAAAAGGAATCCCCTCGACATCGAGGTAGTCTTTGACGTTTTCGGGGGTGAGGTGACCAAAGCGGTCGAAGTGCTCCAACAACAAATTGATCAGGTCATTGATGCGCAAAATCTCAGGTGCGCCGCCCTGAATGCGGATTTCGTTGCCGCGAGACACGATCTTACTCTGGGGAAATGCCTGAGCGATTTGCCGGATGTTTTCATTGGCTGTACCCAAAAATTCCGCCAAGGGCACGTTCTCTAAGGTGATGACTTTTTCGACCAAACTTGTATTTTGATTAAGGTTTACCTTGAAGGCTAAGGAATAAAATTTCTATTTTTGTCCGCTCCCCCTCAAACAAAACTACACAATTTTAATAGACTTGCTTGTATGGCATTGGTGACATTCCTCTCTGAATTTGGGGATAAAGACTACTACGTTCCAGCGGTAAAGGCGAGGATGCTCTCGATCAACCCGCAGCTGAATATCATCGATATATCCCATGCAATTGAGCCCGGGGATCTGGAGCAGGCGGCCTTTGTATTGCGCTCCGTGTTCAGAGAATTTCCCAAAGGGACGGTACATTTGGTGGGAATCAATACCGTAGGAGTCATGACCCAAGGCTACATCGGAGTGAAATTGGAAGAGCATATTTTTATAGGCCCCAATAACGGGATCCTGAGCCTTTTGGCGGACCATGATCCGGGGATCTTGGTGCAGTTTGCTGATATTCATCTGAAAGACTCCACTTTTCCCACCCGGGATATCTTGGCTCCTATCGCTGCGAAAGTGGCAAGTGGGGCAGCCATTCATGATTTTGGAGGGCCGCTCACCAATTTCCGCAAGCTGATGTCCCGACAGGCAAAAGCTACCCGAGAGCATATCATCGGACATGTGATCCGTATCGATCGATACGGCAATCTGCTGACCAATATCCGCCGGGAGGTCTTTGAAAAACTGAATCCCGGCAAATTTAAGATTCAGTTTGGTCGTGAAGCCGTGGATCGACTCCAGACCGGATACGATCAGGTAGAGCCGGGCGACCCATTTGCCTTTTTCAACAGTTTGGATGTGTTGGAGATCGGTATCAACCATGGTCACAGCGGCAATCTATTGGGACTGAAGCAGGACAGTGTCGTGTACGTTCATTTTGGAGACTGATGTTGATCCGGATAGTACGCATGACTTTCAAGCCCGAGGCAGTGTCGGCTTTTTTGGAAAACTTCGAAAAGAATAAGGACTTTATCCGAAATTTCCCCGGCTGTCAGCACTTGGAGCTATGGCAGGATCATTCCGAGAAAAATATTTTCTTGACATACAGCCATTGGAAAAGTGAGGAAGCGCTGAATATGTACCGTGATTCTGAGCTCTTTAAATCCGTATGGAGCTTTACCAAGACTCTTTTCTCAGAAAAACCTCAAGCCTTCAGCACAAAAAAGTTGCAGGAAGTGGAATCCTGAGTTTGCAGAAAAAAATTCTTTCCTCATATTTGCATCCCGTTACGGAAGTGATGGAGCCAAGTCAGGCGTAAGGCCGGACTTACCGAATGCCCAGATGGCGGAATCGGTAGACGCGTTGGTCTCAAACACCAATGCCGCAAGGCGTGCCGGTTCGACTCCGGCTCTGGGTACCAAAAGCTCGCTGAAAAGCGAGCTTTTTCTTTTTACCTCAAACTTTTCCAAAGTTCGAAACTTTGGAAAAGTTACATCAAAATGGAAGTTGGCACTTTTTGATTTTCAAGGATGATAATATTCACTCTTCAGACAAGAGCAATATTCTCCCAACTCACATCCCTCCGGACTGCCTGTACAGAAGTCAAAGCAGTAAAACCCATGCTTGAAGATCATCACTGGTCTTACCAAGATATCCATCAATAACTCATAGCGCCTGGGTTGGGGGAGGTCATCTGGGAAAGCGACCTCCAAATTCCACGACTTCATCATTGTCACAAATGCCTCGTTGATCTGAGTCAATTGGCCTTCGGAAAGTTGATCTCCGGGAGGAAAACTCTCCCGCTTCAAACCGCAATACCGTTCAACTCCCGCTCTTCCCTCCTGACTTACAAATTGCTCTGATTCTTGAAGGGATTCTTCCAAATTTTCCTCTGGTGAGTTTTTTCGCGATTTTTTATAATAATCCGCGGGACGATGACCTGCTGCGATATCTTCTAGCAGGATGTTGACATAAGCTTGCATAGTAGGATTGGATTGATGGATGAAAAAATTCGATTGGACAATTCAAAATAATTAAAATCAAGCATATATTTCAACGAAAGCCTCCCCCACCCACCTCCCCAATAAATAATAAATCAACATTGTCACTAGGCAAAGCGCAACGGAAAGGGCTTGGCATTTTCCCACTTTTAAAGGTGGTTGACAGCCTCAGAGAGATTGAAGAAGTCTTTAGGATCTGGAGCCTTAACCCCCCTAACAGTTGCACATATTCAGTATTGAACGCGATCTCAAACACTGTGAACGATAGGTGGCTTTGGCTGGTGTATTTTAGGAATGGTGTACATCTTTTTGGAGCCTTCTTCAAAAGTCCCTGAACTCGCCTTCCTTTAATTTTTGAAAATCCCGGATCAATCTCACTGAATCATACCTCAAAGCAGACCCAGTTAATTGAATATTTCAAGACGAATAGAAATGGGGTTCTACCCTTAAGTTAGTGAGGATATAAGTTTAAGCCTCCATGGAAGAATAGAATAGCACTTCTGAAGTTGGCGAATGTGCGATACCCTTTTCCGACCGTTTTGAGTTCTTGTATTTTACCGTTTAGGCGCTCGGCCATGGCGTTGTTTAGATTGGTCAACAGTGCGTTGACCACTCCGGAAACATGCCTGTTGAACATATCCACGACCTTGTCTATTTCTTTGATTTTTCTTCGAGTAGCATCAGTGGCCCATCGGTTAAACAACAGCCTGGCGAAGAGATTTCCGGCACTGAATAGTTCCCTGAAATTTTCCCGCACCTGCCTGGCTTTGCTTACCTCATAGTTGGCATCGGCGATGGCGTCAAAGTGGATGCGCTGTCTTTCGGTAAGATTCTCCGGGTTCTTGAGCAATGCATAGCGGCTGTGTTTCAAGTCCTGGTGTTGCTTCACTTCTCGTCTGCGTACTTGGTCGATGGCCTCGTTAAGATACTTGACCAGATGAAACCTGTCATGCACGATCGACGCGTTAGGTAATGTTTCCTGCGCTGTGGCGATGTAGGGCTTCCACATGTCCATACTGATGGTGGATACCTTCTCAAGCTGATCAGGAGTCAATGATTTGTTTAACAGTGTTTTAGTCGACTCCTTGGTACGGTCTTCTTCCACATCCAGCACACAGCCGGACTGCGGGTGACTGAGCACAGTGATGTAATGATGCCCTTTCCTAAAGGACTTTTCATCGATACTCAGGTGCTGAAAGGTAAGCTGAGAATAATTCCTTCTCTGCATCCCCCGCTCGGTGCTCAGGTGCAAGATTCGGTTGATGACATTAAAGCCACAACGCAGCAGCGATGCGGTTTTAGTCTGGTTTTTACTCGCCTTCAGCAGATCGATTGCCGCATGCTCAAACAGGAACGTGTGGCGCTCATGGCCAGAAGCCCAATTGGGCTGGACGGTCTTGACCTTTCCGTCTGACGCCTTGATACGAGGTAACCGACTTTGATGTAAGTCTTATATTGCATCGTGTCCAAATGCCTCCAGGAACGCTCTGGAGCATAGTCATATATCTTGCAAAGCTCGCCCGTTACAGCATCTTCCAACTGATCCAATACACAAGCAACCTGAATATAGATCTCCTCTTTTGTCAGATTCGAATCTACCGATTCAACGATCCAACCGTCTTCCAGATCAAGCAGCTTGGTGAAGAAATTCTCTGTAAACATCTTTTTGCCTCAAGATACCATTTCCATTAAATTCGTGGTAGAACCAAAAAGAGTTGAAGTCACCACTATTTTAAAGGAGTAAAATCCAACTAAAATGCTCTCATCCCATAATTCCCACTAATAAAATTTACTAAAAAATCCCTTCGTCAACCAAGAACCAAAACTAATATCAAAGACACAATACAGCCTAGAATTTATTCTCTAGGCTGTATGATAAATTAATATTAGATATAACAATCAAAATCTAATCTATTTCAAATGAATCCAGAACTCAACTCATGCTCAGACATTCGACCAAATCTGCGAAATCACCTCCTAAATATAAAAACTCAAATATATTGGAATTTAATTTTAAAAGCGCGCTTAGTAAAATACCTATTTTTCCATCCAAATAGACTAGAATAGTCCAGCCAGGATTTTGCCTAGCTTTTCGCCCATCCCAAAAAAAACAAGAAATAAAATCGAGCTAGTAACAATACTTAGAACGATAATCATCTGAATTAATACGTTTTGTTTCTTTACCATTGACCGCTATTTACTTTTTCTTTAACATACCCATAAACCGTCCCTACGACAAAAGCTCCTGCCACAAATATCAACCAACCGCCTTGAGTATTTTGAAGCTCTTCCGGCGAAAGCGAAATAAATTTATCCTTTTCCATAATTAATTTTTAGCTAAGGCTCTCCCTAATTCTTCACCTTTGTTAAACGCCCAAGCAGCTGCTGCATAACCAGCAGCTCCTGCAGTTACTCCCAAAGTAACTAACACCCCTAAATGGGCAAACCCCCCATCAACTCCTTGGCACTCTTCCAAGCTCATTTCTCTCAACTTTTCCATAAGTTAATAAATTTTGTTTTCCTGACCAATCTTTCCCGGGCATTGGAACTCCCAATCTCAGCACATCCTTACACCTGTAGTTAGCGTTGGTTTCAGCGACTGATCATATTACTAAGCTATCCTCAGTCAGTGCATAAAAATAGCACGGAGTATATAAATTTAAACTTTCTCCACCATTGATTTCCGTCCGGCTTTTCGAATCAAGGAGTTCGAACCTGACCTCTATCTTCAATTCGTGCTGCTCAGCATAAACGAAGCCGTCAAGCTTTCTCGAGAACTGGATATCCATTCCAAAATCTTTCAGATACTCAATATAAACATAGAGTTGTCTCCTACCTATCCCCAAACGTTCCGCCAATTCTTCCGGACTGCCTGTTCTACGCTCCTTTACCAGCTTATTTAAAAGCTGAAGTCTTTCAATCTGCCTGATAAATTCCATAGTCAAAAATGCATTTTCAATTTAAAACCAAAAGTTGCTTGCTAATCATTTGAAAGTACTTTCCTTCATCTGCCAACAACCCTTGGTGGGTACCTTCTTCAATTAGTTTGCCTTTTTCCAATACGTATAGTCGGTCAAAATCCTGCACTGTTGCCAATCGATGAGTTATAAAAATGACGGTCTTACCCTCAGCGGCAAACATCCTGATAGCCTGCTGAACAAACTGTTCTGAATCAGGATCAAGAGATGCTGTAGCTTCGTCCAAAATAAGAATTTCGGGATCCCTATACAGCGCCCTGGCAATTGCAACTCTTTGTTTTTGTCCCCCCGACAAAGAAGCGCCGTTCTCCCCCAAATAGGTCCCGAAACCATTGGGCAAGCTTTCGATGAAGTCCATCATTCCTAACCTGTTACAGATACTTACAACTTTTTGCATATCAGGCTGATAGTCTCCGAGGGCCACATTCTCCAATACATTTCCTGCAAAAAGATCAATCCGCTGTGGTACAACTGACACTAAACTTCTCAGACTGACATTGCTGATGAATTTTATATCATGTTTACCTAAGTAGATATTTCCTGATTGCAAAGGATAGAGGTTTTGCAACAGTGAAATTAAAGTACTTTTCCCTGAGCCACTTTCGCCGACTACTCCCGAGATTTTGCCTTTGGCAAATGTCAGGTTAAGCAACTCAAAAACATTAGCCCTAGACCCATATCGAAAGGCGACATTTTTAAAAATGATATCACCTACTTCTTCTTTTTGGATTGGAAAAGTATCAGTTGCGCTTTCCACTTCCAGATCCATAATTTCAAACAGACGATCTGCAGCAATCAATGCATTTTGGATTGTCTTGTTCATACCGATCAAACTCGAAACCGGACCTGTCAAATAACCTATCAAAGCATAAAAAGACATCAGCTCGCCAGGAGTGATTTCATTTTGAAGCACAAACCCTGCCCCTACCCAAAGCAAAACGATGGTGAAAATCCTTGAAACAGCCTCTGACGATGTTCCCGCAAAAATATTGTTGAGCCCGGACTTGTATACTGTCCTAAGCAAAGACACAAACCTGACTTCTGTTTTGATATTGGCGTGATCCTCTGCCCCAAACCTTTTGATCGTACCGGCGGCGGTAATTGACTCCACTAAATGTGACTCCAACTCGGCAGATTCCTCCATCAACTTCCGCTCTGCCTTTTTGTTGAGCATATTGGTGACAACGTAGATAATGGAATAGAGAGGAATCACCAAAAGCATAATCAACGCAAGCTTCCAGTAAAAAGTAAACATCAAGCCAAATGAAAAAATCACGATAAATACATTTACCAAAAACCCGATCGAAACATCATTAATAAAAGCCCTGATCTTCACCGCATCACCGATCCTGGAGATGATTTCCCCGACACGCATGGTATCGAAGAAACGCTGAGGCAAAGTCAATAGATGCTTATAATAGCCCAAAATCAGCCTCGCATCGATTCTTTGACCTACCTTTATGATGAAAAGTGTTTTGTAAACACCAATAGCGATCTGGATCAGCAGCAAAAAGATCATGGTAACAGAAAGCAGATTCAACAGATTGGTATTTCTTGCTATAAAAACATGATCGATGATTTTTTGTACATAGATGGAAGTGGACAATCCCAGAAGCGTATAGATAACCGCCCCAACCAGGGATTGAATCATGACTGAGCGATGCGGCCTGAGCAAAAACCAAAACCTACTCCATGTACCTACCTTTTGATTGGTGGCTTTGAACTCTTCATTAGGCATTAGTAGAACCAAGACTCCGGTCCAAATCTCTTTGAAGTCGTCCTCACTCACAGTATGCAACAGACCATCTCCCGGATCCATGTATTCCACTGTCTTCCCTCGGAACTTATAAAGCACCACAAAATGGTGCAATACTTTTTTGACGAGCACGTGGGCGATTACTGGTAGCGGCACATCCTTCAATGTTTCAAATTCACCTCTTACCCCTTTTGCAGTGAACCCCATCTTGGTGGCAGCCTCAATCAGTCCCAATATATTGGTACCCTTTTGATCCGTTGAAGCCATCTGTCTGATTTTGGCCACCGGCATTTCCAACTTGTAGTGTGAAGCCACTGAAGCGAGGCAAGCTGCACCGCAATCGGTAATGTCTCTCTGTTTTACTTTAATACCCATATTTAAAAAATTAGCTTTAAACTTTTACAGAAGGGTTTAGCCAGTTGTCCGCCTTGTCATAAAGTAGCTGGAATAATGAACGCCTGGCAACTACAAAGCGGGCGGTAAAAGTCATACCCTTTTTGATAGTCCCTTCCTGTCCAGAAGAGAGATGCAAAGAAGGGAGTTCGAGTTTCGAGGTCACTAAATAGCCCGCCTCTCTTTCATTTAGCAAAGTAAGGTCATCCGCTACTTCGAGCACCTTACCTTCCGCGACACCCCATTGGTTATAATTATAGGCATCAACTTGAAAAGTCACATTTTGATCCTTTGTGATAAAGGCTATATCGGCAGGTGAAATATATGCGATAGCCAGTAAAGTAGCATCTGGAGATATTTCCGCCAACTTTTGCTGTGAGTAAACAAAATCTCCTTTGTTGAGATTCATTACATTGATAAGAGTACCACTAGCCCCGGCAATAATTTTGTATTGATCCAACTGCTCCGAATATACCTCTAACTGATTGAGAAGTCGCCTCTTTTCATTGCTATGATCGATGAGGTCTCGCTCCCATTCATTTACTTTTTGCCTCCTTATCAAATCCAACTCCGCCTGGGCCTGCTTGTATTGCACTTCAATGTTATCATAGTCAGCAAAGGCGATGGACTTACTTTCATATAAAAGTTCTGCTCTCTGAAAATCCCTTTCGAGTTTTTGAACAGCAGCTTTCTGATTGTCGATTCTCGACTGAAATTCCAGCAAGGACGAGCGATAACTAGTAGAGCTGAGAGGAGAACGTGTTACTTCTGAGTTCTCGAAATCTAGGCTCAGCAGTCTATCTAAATCCCTAATAAAATCTCCCAAAAGAGCCAGCCTCTGCTTTACCCCTCCCATTTCCAGATTAATTTCTTCACCTCTGACAATCGCTAGAACCTCTCCCTTTTCTACTTTTTGATTTTCAGAAAGATTCCATATTTCGAGCCTCCCGCCTACCGAAGTCATAATGGAGTTTCGTTGCAATGCTGACTGAAAAGTCCCGCGGGTCTGAACAGCCACATCAACATAAATCAGCGGCAGAACGGCAAAAAAAGCAAACAGCCCTCCCAGTAAAATAATATAAATAGCGTGGGATCTCACGCTGATACGAGAATCGTAAAGCTCTACCGTGTTAAAGATGATAGCTGCTGGAAATATTTTGTTTTCCATATGTAAAAAAATTAAAGAACAAAAATCTATGACATTGAAAATCAACCTAATACCCACTTAATAAAATATATCTTTCTAAGATAAATTCTATCTTTTCAAAATAATCTCAAATCCTTTAAGTCAATGAGGAACTTACCTGTCTTAATAAAGACAAGAGGAATCTCCAGAAGAAATCTAATTAATTTGGGAAAAAACTCGCTAAAAATATTGTATCTGAATTAACTAAAAACAAAATCAAAAAGCAAAATAATTTTCAAGTTTTTTAGCTATCAACTTTAAAACAAAACATGCCAGATCATAACAAATTGAACAACAGAGACTTTCATATCTCTTATGTGATGTTTAAAAATAAAACACTCTATAACAAGCAATCACTACTCAAACAATTTCAGTACCACAACCTGAAAATAAGAATTTTCTCGGGCGAAGATCTCGCCGTCCAACGCATAACTATTCCAAGAAGCATGGTTGAAACTTTAAAAAAAATAGCCCAAGTAAAGCCCATCTGTCAAAGGAATTCTCTCTGGATTAATCCTACAAAAATAGTCCTGTCCAGTAAAGGCGATGGGAGAGGCCCGGGAATTATCTACTCCTACCTCCCCAAAAACCAATAAATCGCCACCGTCACCACGCAAAGTGCCAGGGAAAGGGGCTTCGCGTATTTCCACTCCTGTAGATTAAGCGGGCTTCGGGGAATAGCCATTGCAGTTGTTGCCGGAAACTTCAGGCTCACCAAGTACATCACTGCGAGATTGAGTAAAAATTCAATTCCCCAGATATGGATGAAGTGGATGTCGATGGCAAGCCAAAAAGTCGTGACCAGATAGAACACAAAGCCTACCAACAGCCCGGCCTTTGCCCCGGCCGCGGAAACTTTCGGTATAAAAAATCCGGCAATCAGGACTGAGGCGATTGGGATAAAGAATATCCCATTGAGCTGCTGCATGAGTTGGTAGAGGCCCTCGGGCGCATTGGCCACCATCGGTGCGATCAGGATGGCGATCACCGCGAGGATCAGAGAACTCAACTTTCCAACCTTGACCAGCTTGCTGTCCGAGGCGCTGGGTTGGATGATTTTTTTGTAAATATCCAAGCTGAAGATCGTAGAAGCGGAGTTGAGAACAGAGTTGAACGTACTGAGGACCGCCCCTAAAACCACCGCGGCAAAAAAGCCGATCAGACTCAGCGGCAGCACTTTTTTCACCAAAACCGGATAGATGAAATCCTGATCTCCATAGTATTGCTCTCCATAATAATAGAAAGCGATCACACCTGGCAAGACGATGATCAAGGGAATCAGGATCTTGAAGACTCCGGTATAAAGCAGTCCTTTTTGGGCTTCAGCCATGTTTTTTGCTCCTAAAGCCCGCTGGATGATTGTCTGGTTCATCCCCCAGAAATAGATCTGGTTGATCATCAAACCCGTGAAAAGTGTACTAAAAGGCAGGACGGAATCCTCCGTGCCTATCACGTTGAATTTTTCGGGAACGGCTTCATAAACTTTGCCCAAGCCGGTCATCATGCTCCCGTTTCCGATGTCCCAAAGCGCAAAAGCCGGAACCAACAAGCCGCCAATCATCAGTCCGATGGCATTGATCATGTCGGAATAAGCCACGGCCTTCAGCCCGCCCAAGATCGCATAGATCGATCCGATGACACCGATCGTGATCACTGTTAGCCATATGCCTTCCGTCTGACTTATCTGGAAAACCTCTGAGACATTGAAGATGCTCTCCAAATTGATCGCGCCAGTGTAGAGGACAATCGGCAGCAGTGTGAAAACAAAGGAAAGCATCAACAGCAGCGAGACGATGGTCTTGGTCGTGTCGTCATAGCGGACAGCAAGGTATTGGGGAATCGTCGCCAAGCCCATCCGCAGATAAATCGGCAAAAAGTAAAGCGCTGCGATTACCAAGGCAATCGCCGAGGTCACTTCCCAGGCGATGATGATCATGCCGTTTTTGTAGGCCGAACCATTCATCCCGATCAAATGCTCCGTGGAGATATTGGTCAGGAGCATGGACCCAGCGATCACTCCACCCGTCAAACTTCTGCCTCCCAGGAAGTACCCGTCTTTTGACCTGAGATTCTCTTTTCTCAACTTGTACCAAGAAAAAACAGCAACAAAAAGCGTGAATCCTACAAAGGAAATGACGGTGAGCATGAAGGTTATTTTGGGTTGGAAAAAGTGGAGATATCAAAAAAAGGGGACATTGACTATCCCCTTTCGATTAGCGGCTTCTTTTAAAATTTCAGCGTTGCCGGCAAATATTTGGCGACCAAGTCTTCATAGTAAGGCCTCAGTGCTTTGGAATCCGGCGGCACAGGCACCTTGGAATATAGGTCATAGGGATTGAACTTATCCACCCACTTAAACATCTCCCGATCGTGGTCACTGAGGAGGTGATCGTAGGCATTTTCCCGATGCTGGGCATAGAACGAGTGGTAGCGGATCATGTAAAGCGCCGGTTCGGGCATATAATCCTTCACCATCTGATACAGGTATTCGTCGTGTCCCCAAGACATCTTCACCTGATTCAGCCCACATTGATGAGAGTACACACCATACTTTGTATTGTAGCGTTCGTCTTTGGAATCTGGATTTTGGTCAAAAAATTCCGGATAAACGATCCGATCCGAATGCTGGCAACCTACCGGAAAAGTATCCCCGACAACCGCCCATTGCGGTTCGCCAAAGAGGCAAAGCACTTTTCCCAAATCATGGATAAATCCGGTCAGCACAAACCAATCCGGATGACCGTCCGCACGGATCGCCTCGGAAGTTTGAAGCAAATGCTGGAGCTGATCCAAATTAGTATCCGGATCTGAGTCGTCAATCAGGGTGTTGAGGAAATTCACCGCATCCCAAAAAGGCATCTCCTTCTTCTCGAACTTCAGAAACTCGCTTTCCTTTTCCCGCACAAAGTCATACGTCTGATAGGTATGGTTGAGCTTGTAAAACTCCCGCACGGTATCCACTCGCTCGGAGTCATGGTAGTTTCGGTAGTCATCCTTGGCTTTGGCCTGCTTATCCTTGGGCTCAGGATAGCGGGTCAAAAGATCATCTTCCCAATCCTCGATGGATTGGAGGGGAGCTATTTCAGATTCTGAGAGCTGAGTTTTCATATGAATATGAATTGTTTTTTAATGGCTATTTGGAATCTCGCATGGACTGTAAACATTCGATTACGAAGCTTACATCACGCTCGATTCCATAGGTTTATTGATTGTCTGGGAATATAGAAACAAAAAGCGATTGCCTGCAAGCCCTTGGTACACAAACAAATCGTGGCTTCGGATAGGCACTCTTCCAGCACAGTGAACACGAAACACTCACTCATACTTTCAGATTACATACTTTTTTATCCATTTTTATGCAATTTGAAAGTCAAACTTTCAAATTGCATACTTTTTCATCTATTTTTATGTAATTTGAAAGTCAAAGAGTAAGCTGATGATCCAGAGAATACTTGAAGAAAAACTCATCCAAGGTCTGAAGACCATGCCGGTGACAGTCATTCTCGGGCCCCGACAGGTCGGAAAAACGACCTTGGCCCTCGAACTGGCAAAGCCTGCCGTAGACAAGCCCATCCATTACCTGGATTTGGAGCTGGATTCCGACTTGGCAAAACTGGACGATGCGGAAGCCTATTTGAGGCGTTTTGAACACCAACTCTTGGTCATCGACGAAGTGCAGCGAAAGCCAGCTCTTTTTCCGGTGATCCGGGCTTTGGTCGACCTTCGCAAGAGAGCCGGAGAACGAGCAGGGCATTTTCTTCTGTTGGGCTCTGCCTCCAAGGAACTGCTCCAGCAATCCTCTGAAAGTCTGGCTGGACGCATTCGCTACCTGGAACTCCATCCCTTTTCGGCCCTCGAGCTCCATCATGAAGACCCCTTGGGCTTTAAGGTGGACAAACTATGGTTTCGCGGAGGCTTTCCCGACAGCTACTTGGCCGATTCGGAAGCTGAAACCCAGGATTGGAGACGGGACTTTATCGCCACCTATGTCGAAAAGGACATCCCGCTCTTTGGTCCCCAGGTGCCAGCCACGAGGATGAAGCGGTTTTGGTCTATGCTCGCCCACTACCATGGGCAGCAGGCCGTCCTGACAGAGATCGCAAAAAGCCTCGAGGTCAGCCACACCACTGCCCGCACTTATCTGGATATTCTTCAGGACTTCCTCATGGTCAGGCAGCTGCAGCCTTGGTCTGGCAACACCAAAAAAAGGCTGGTAAAAACTCCAAAAGTGTATCTCCGGGATTCCGGGCTGCTTCATAGCTTGTTGAATATCTCTTCCTTCGAGCAGCTAATGGGCCATCCCGCCGTGGGCGCGAGCTGGGAAGGCTTTGTGATGGAAAATATCCTGAACCATTTGTCGCCAGACTGGACAGCCAGCTACTATCGCTCAAGCAACCAGGCGGAGATCGACCTTGTCCTGGAATCTGGGAAAGAAGTATGGGCGGTAGAGATCAAAAAGTCCAGCGCCCCTACGATCAGTTCAGGCTTTCATCGAGCCTCTGAAGACATCAGTGCCACCAAGAAGTTTATTGTCTACTCCGGTTCAGACCGATTTCCGATGAGAGGAGACCTTGAAGTCGTGGGTCTGGTCGAATTCATGAACATGATTTCTTAATAAAAAACAACTTGTACAGCATCCCGTACAAGTTGTTATATTTGTCAAAACCCCGAAAACCATGGAAGTCACGACCTACTCCAAATTCCGCGAAAACATGAAGTCCTACCTGGACAATGTCGTCAACGACCAGCAGCCACTCTACGTCACCCGTGCCAACGGAGAAGACGTGGTCGTCCTCTCCAAGTCTGACTACGAAGGCCTGCAGGAAACTTATTATCTGATGAGTAGCCCGAAAAATGCGGAGAGGCTACTTCGGGCAATTGACGAAGCAAACAGAGGTCTTGGCGTGAAAAGAGACCTTATCGAACTCTGAGCCTCCTGCCATGTATATTATTTTTTTATCCACAGGATGGGAGGATTACCAGTATTGGATTGAGACAGACGTGAAGTTTCTCAAAAAGATCAACACACTGATCAAAGAATGTCGACGTACTCCATTTCAAGGAACGGGAAAGCCTGAACCGCTGAAAAACGAACTGTCTGGCTGGCGGTCTCGAAGAATTGATCGAAAACATAGGCTGGTATATCGAGTGAAAGACGGAGCCTTGGAGATCGCCCAGTGCAGGCACCACTACTAAAAACCTCCTTTTCTCCACCCTTATCCAACTCCGGATACCCTGCGCAGCTCACCAATCTCCGTCTGCATCTTGGCCATCATCCGCATCAGCTGCCGCATATCGCCTTCCTGCTCGGGTATCTCCCGACTGGTATAGGCATACAAAGCCCAAATCTCCAGCACTTCTTCCACGGGCACAGCGTATGGCTCAAAAAGCGGGTTGAGCGATTTCAGCAAGACCTTCCCTTCCTGCCCCAAGGTCACCAGCTTGAAGACAAAATCCTGACTTTCCCTCAAGATCACGATGCAAGGCGTGCCCGGCTTGAGCGCTGTCCAGTCCGCAACAAACTGCGCAATCACGTCGCTCCCCTCGGGAATAGGCTCCATGGAATCGCCCGTGGTGGGAAAAATCCGAAACGTCCCACCTCCCGGCAGATTGGGCAGGGAGTACTTGGGCAACGTGGCGATAAACTCCGGGTCATTGTAGCCGGTGCGATAGCCTGCCTTCGCCTTGACTGGCACATACTCCACATTCTCGTTATTGTCACGATCCACACTGATAGCCAGCACACGCAGGTTGCCACCACGGATATAGACATCATTTCCCGCCTCCAAGTCTCGCAGCTTCAGCTCTCCCAGCTTAGATAATTTTACCCTAATGAGGCTGTCTATGCTGATCCCAAAGAGCTCCGACACCGCCATGAGATCATCCATCGCCGGCGACTTGGTCTGCCCGGACTCCAGCGCATTGACCTTGGACCGGGTCGCCTCCAGCCTATCGGCCAATTCCTGCTGTGTCATCTTGCGTCGCTCTCGGAGGAACCTCAGGTTTTCCGCAAAGAAATTGGTTGACTTTGCCATTGCTTTTTGATAGTATTAGAGTCAATGTTTTGACATGATTAGTGTCAAATATAAGTAAGGGAGAGATAGGATGAAAACATCAGGGGATAAAAATGAGGCAATACGCCAACTCAGGGCGAAAATCATGGAACTGGAAGGCTTCAGTGCTTCGACCCAGCTCCCTACCTCATCCTTGGGCCTTGGCCCCATCGAGTCCTCGTTTCCCGGCGGCGGCTTTCCCCTAGGCACTGTCCACGAATTTGTCAGTCTCCACCCGGCGGATGCCGCCTCCACCAATGGATTTATCTCAGGCTTGCTGGCCTCTTTGGTGCGCAAAGGAGGCTTTTGCCTCTGGGTGAGCAACCGGCGCAGTGTTTTCCCTCCGGGCTTGAAACGCTTCGGGATAGCGCCTGACCGGGTCATCTTCATTGATCTCAAAAGAGAAAAAGACGTGCTCTGGGCCATGGAACTGGGACTCAAATGCAGCACGCTTTCCGCCGTGGTCGGCGAGCTGCAGGAGCTCAGTTTCACCGAATCCCAGCGCCTGCAACTGGCTGTAGAGCAAAGCAAAGTAACCGGACTCCTCCATCGACACAATCCCAAACACCAACATGCCTTAGCCTGTACGACACGTTGGAAGATCGTCTCACTCGGTAGCGACTTGCCGGACGGAATGCCCGGAGTGGGTTTTCCCACTTGGAAAGTCACCCTGCTCAAAGTACGGAACGGCAGACCGGGCGAATGGAAAATGGAATGGAAAGGCGGTCGATTCCAGCCGCTGACTCCCCGAGAATCCCGCAAGCAAATCCACCTTTCAAGAGACCAACACTATGCCTAGGCGCTTCCTTTCCCTTTGGTTCCCCTACCTGCTCACCGACCGGCAGGTGATCCGGCAGCCTGCGCTTCGGGATCAGGCCTTTGTCTTTGCCGCTCCACAGCGGGGCAGGATGACCATCCAAGCCTCCAGTCTCCCGGCGGTTTCGCTGGGGATACGTCCAGGAATGGCTGTCGCTGACGCACGGGCTTTGCAGCCTGAGCTTTTGGTCTTGCCCGACCAAGTCGGCCGGGGAGCAAAACTGCTCCAGGGCCTCGCGGACTGGTGTCTTTGCTACACACCTGTAGTGGCAGTCGATCCTCCCGACGGGCTAGTCCTGGAGATCTCGGGCTGCCCACATCTCTGGGGTGGGGAAAAATCCTATCTGGAAAGTCTGACCTCTACGCTGAAGGCAAAAGGCTACCACAGCAAGGCGGCGATATCCGACACCATCGCTTCCGCCTGGGCAATGGCGAGATACGGCCAGCAACACATCATCGCGCCTGACAAGCAACGGGAAGCCCTCCTTTCTCTCCCTCCCACTTCGCTGCGCCTCGATCCCCAAACCTTGGATCGAATGGATAAGCTGGGCTTTAGCCAAATCGGCCAATTCATCGACATCCCTACCCCCACGCTCCGCAGGCGCTTTGGCGAAGCCACAGTCCATCGTCTGGGACAGGCTTTGGGCAGCGCACATGAGTCACTGGAGCCAATCCTTCCCAAGGAGCCCTACTTGGAGCGCCTTCCCTGTCTTGAGCCGATTCGGACTGCGCCCGGGATCAAGATCGCGTTGGAAGAACTGCTGAAGACCATTTGTCAAAAGCTCTCGAAAGAAAAAAAAGGCATGCGGAAAGGCATCTTTCGGGGACATCGCATGGATGGAAAGGTCGAGGAAATCTCCATCGGCACCCACATGCCTTCGCACCATCCTGAGCATCTTTTCCGCCTCTTTGAGCTCAAAGTCCCGACTATCGAACCAGATCTGGGCATCGAGCTTTTCGAGTTGGAAGCCCTGCTCGTGGAGAAGATCAGCGAAACCCAGGAGTCGCTCTGGCACAGCGCCGGGGACGACGTCACCGCATTGGCAGAACTTCTGGACAAGATGGCCGGCAAGATGGGGAGCCAAACCATCCATCGCTATCTGCCCCAAGAGCAGCACTGGCCGGAGCATTCCATCCGGGAGGCGCATTCCCTGGAGGACAAGCCCAACACGGAATGGAACACCCATCGGCCTCGTCCGCTGCATCTTCTTTCCTCTCCGGAGCGGATCGACGTGATGGTTCCCCTGCCGGATTACCCGCCTTTGCATTTTCGCTATCGCGGGGAAATCCTGCGCGTGGCAAAGGCCGACGGCCCCGAGCGCATCGAGCAGGAATGGTGGCTCCAGTCCGGCCCGCCGCGGGATTACTATGTGATCGAGGATGAAAGTGGAAAACGGTACTGGCTATTCCGGTTGGGCATTTACGGAAGAGGCGACCCGGAATGGTTTCTGCATGGTTTCTTCGCTTAAAACGAAAGATTAGATTTTGGAAACTTATGTCTTGTTTGAAACCTTCAGTGAACAGATCGTAAGGGGTATGTATCATCTCTATTACATCATACTATAGTTTTCCGGTTAACTATAACTTAACGACACAAATAAGGCACAAAGAGGCCAAATTATTCTTCAGTCATTAGTTGACATCCAAACGAGTTAGGATTTGCCACCACGCTTTCAACCTTTAAAATCACTTTCAAACCCTCCTGCATCCCACTTATCTTTTTTCGTTTTTCGCCTATCTTTATCACTATGCCTTCAAACTCTTTGCTAAAAGTCGCCCTCGCCCAGATTGCTCCCGTCTGGCTAGACAAATCCGCTACCTTGGAGAAAGTCAAAGCATCCATAGTTGAAGCAGCTGAGAAGTCCGCCGAATTGATCGTATTCGGAGAAGGCTTGGTTCCCGGCTACCCTTGGTGGCTGTCCATCACCAACAGCACGGCTTGGGATAACCTGGTTCAAAAGGAAATTCACGCCCACTACGCCCGCCACGCCGTCCAAATCGAGAAAGGCGACTTGGCTGACATCCAGAAGCTGGCCAAAAAACATCAAATCGCCACCTACCTCGGCATTATCGAGCGACCAGCAGACCGCGGTGGTCATAGCCTTTATTGTACGCTCGTCTATATCGATCAAATGGGCGAAATCCGCTCTGTCCATCGCAAGCTTCAACCTACCTACGAGGAGCGGCTAACTTGGGCTCCTGGAGACGGAAATGGCCTGCAGGTTCACCCACTTAAGGGATTTACCCTCGGAGGACTGAACTGCTGGGAAAACTGGATGCCATTAGCAAGAACTGCACTGTATGGCTTGGGTGAAAATCTCCACGTCGCCGTCTGGCCAGGAGCAGTGAGAAACACTGAAAACATCACCCGGATGATTGCACAGGAAGCCCGTTCCTTCGTGATTTCGGTTTCCAGTCTGATGCGCAGATCCGACTTCCCAGCCGACACGCCTCATCTCGACTATATCTTGGAAAACTGCCCCGATGTCCTAGCCGATGGAGGCAGCTGCATCGCCGGGCCTGACGGAAAGTGGATTCTCGAACCTGTGGCAAACAAAGAAGGCCTTTTATATCAAACCCTGGACTTCAACCGCGTGCTGGAAGAGCGACAAAACTTCGACCCTGTTGGCCATTATTCAAGACCGGACGTGTTGGAACTGAGAGTGAATCGGGAGAGACAGAGTTCGGTGAGGTATTGATGTAACGACTGAACTTCTATAAACCCAGGGGCCTATGGACGAGATTTGCAATCTCATCTTACTTTCCCCGCAGCAAACACCAATTTCAATCCCATCTCAAAAATTGTTTTTCCCGTCAAAAAGACTTCTATACGACTTATGACCCAAAAAAAAAACATCACCGAAGTTGGGAAGCTGAAAAGCGAAAATCCATCTTTCAGCAGATTTGAAGTTACCTTAGATGAGTTCAAAGATCCATGTAACGAGTCCATGCTTGGCATGTATGGCGGTAATTAAGATCTAAAATCTCGATCCGCCATCAAAGTCACTTGAAATCACTCCACCTCCGCTCTAATAATCAGCACACAATTTTCTCAACTAGATTTAGCCTCCCTCTTTTCAATTAGAGTTTTCCGCTAATTTTAGAAGTTGAAGCCAAACCTATGCAGCGAACTTTGTCTCTTCACGGACTTTTCCGGATCAGCAGACCGATCAACCTACTGATGGTTGCCTTTGCTCAAATCATGGCCGCCCACTTCCTGGTCCGCACCACCGCCGATGGGCTCCCCGTTCTAGAGGACTACCGGCTGTACCTACTTGTACTTTCTACAGTGATCATCACCGCAGCCGGATACATGATCAACGACTACTACGACGTCAAAATCGACTATGTCAACCGCCCGGCAGAAGTCGTGGTCGGCAAAGGAATCAAACGCAGAGTGGTGATCTTCCTCCATTCCCTATTCAATTTCACCGCGATTGGACTTGGGTGGCTGGTCGCACCGAGGATCGCCGCTTTGGATTTTCTTGCATGCTTCCTGCTCTGGCTCTACAGCAATCGGCTAAAGCGTGAGCCCTTTGTCGGTAACCTTACCGTAGCTTTTCTGACCGGACTTTCGATCTACCTTGTCGCCTTCTACTACCAAAAGTCGGAACTACTCGTGATGACTTATGCCATCTTCGCCTTCTTCCTAAACCTGATCAGAGAGATCATCAAAGACATCGAGGATCGCCCGGGAGACCGGAAACATGGCTGCCGCACCCTGCCCATCGTTATCGGTTTTCGCAAAACCAAGCAAGTCATTTTCTTGATTGCACTGGGACTGGTCTGCTCCATCTTGATTGTAATCTTCAAGATCAACAGCCCTATTGTATTTATTTATTTTGGGATTTTAGGCCTTGCTTTTGGCTGGTTTATGTGGAAAATCTATCAAGCCGATCGAAAAAAACATTTCACCCGCCTGAGTGCAATCGCCAAGATCCTGATGCTGGTCGGGACGCTGAGCATGGCGTTTTTATAAATAGCACAAAGTATCAAGCAATCAACATCGGTCTTCGGACAGCCGACATCAAAGCCAATTTCGAAATTTTTCAATTTTCAAATCACCTTGTCTGCTTAGCAATTCCCTACCGAATCACTTACTTTCATGCAAATTTTTCAACAATGCTTGATTCTAAGACCCTGGTAGTAAAAATTGGTTCCAATGTCCTTACCCAGTCGAACGGGTTGCCCGACTTGGATCGAATGGAGCATTTGGTATCCCAAATCCAAAAGCTCATCTCGTCCGGAAAAAAAGTAGTGCTCGTGAGCTCTGGAGCGGTAGCTTTTGGACGCCAATCGATCCCACTGCCCGGAGGCCTCAATCCAGTCTTCAAAAAACAAATTTGGGCCTCCACGGGACAGATTCGCCTTATCAACCAATACCAAGAACTATTTGCAAAGCTCAATCAGCCTATCGCCCAGATCTTGGTAACCAAGGAAGACTTTCGCGATCGAAAGCATTACCTCAACATGAAAAACTGCATAGAGGCTCTTTTGCAGCAGGGGATTTTGCCTATTATCAATGAAAACGACACCGTCACGATCACCGAGCTGATGTTTACCGACAACGACGAACTTGCCGGCTTGACGGCCGCCATGATCAACGCCGATACACTTCTACTCCTGACCAATGTAGACGGGATTTTTACTGGAAACCCAACAGACCCCAACTCCCAACTGATCGAAAAAGTAGCCTCTTCCATGCCGGAGGTGTCCAATTACATTTCGGCGACGAAGTCCTCCTTTGGGCGGGGTGGCATGCTGACAAAGTATGCCATGGCAAAAAAATCGGCTAGCTTGGGTATCCAGGTCTTTATTGCCAACGGAAAACGGGACGGAGTCTTAACCGAATTCCAAAACAAAAGCCTCCGCTGCACCTGGTTTGAACCCAATAAGTCAAAACACGCAGCAATCAAATGGCTCGCCCACGGCGCGCACTACTATAAGGGAGAAATCACCATCAATCAGGGCGCAAGAGAATCCCTGACTTCGACCGTGATTCGCAGCCTCCTACCTATCGGCATCACCGCGATCACTGGAGAATTTTCAAAAGGTGATATCTTGCTGATCCGCGATACGGAACAAAACAAAATCGGCTTAGGAAGAGCCGAATATGCTTCCAAGATCGCTCAGGAACTGATCGGCCTCAAAAACCAAAAGCCGCTCGTACACTACGATTACCTTTACCTATTTGACCATGAATGAGTACCAGCATATTTTTCAGGAAGTAAGAAAAGCAAGTCGCCTGCTGATTGGCGTGTCCACAGACAAAACCGAAGCAGTGCTGCTAGCGCTCGCTGAGCTTGCAGTGGAGAAAATCCCATTTCTTTTGGAGGAAAATAAAAAAGACCTCGATCGGATGGAACCAAGCAATCCGATGTTTGACCGATTGCAGCTGACCGAAGCACGTATACTGGGAATCGCCGCCGAAATCAAACAGGTCAATCGACTCCCTACACCTTTGGGAATCAAATTGGAGGAAAATACACTCGAAAACGGATTGCAGCTCAGCAAGATCAGCGTACCGCTCGGAATTATTGGCGTCATCTACGAAGCCCGTCCCAACGTTACGTTTGACGTCTTCACGCTGGCACTTAAGTCGGGCAACGGATTGGTGCTGAAGGGGGGCTCCGATGCGGACTTTTCCAATCGGGCAATCCTGAAACTCATCCATCAAGTTCTGGCAAAACATAGTATGCCGGTCGCTGCTTTCCAGCTGCTTCCTCCAGAGCGTGCCGCTACCAAAGCATTGCTCGAAGCCGTGGGTTTCGTGGATGTGATCATTCCAAGAGGCTCGCAGGGTTTGATCAATTTCGTAAGGGAAAATGCAAAAGTGCCTGTGATCGAGACCGGAGCGGGGATCGTCCATACCTACGTGGATGAAAGCGCTGATCTGAAAAAAGCTAAGACTATCATCCACAATTCCAAAACCCGCCGCCCCAGCGTCTGCAATTCGCTGGATTGCCTGATCATTCACGAGGAACTGCTTGAAGACCTGAGTGAACTGGTGCTTCCTCTGATGCTAGACAATGTGAAGATCTATGCGGATGAAAAATCCTTCGCACATCTCCAACGGCATGAGCTGATCCAAAAAGCAGACGAAAGCCACTTTGGAACTGAATTCCTTAGCCTAAAAATGTCCATCAAAACCGTGAAAAATCTGGCCGAAGCACTGGATCACATCGCAACCTATTCTTCCAAGCATTCGGAGGCGATCGTCTCCGAGAATCAATCGAACATCGATCGATTCCTGCAGGAAGTCGATGCAGCGGCAGTTTATGCCAACGCTTCGACTGCTTTTACCGATGGAAATCAGTTTGGCCTTGGTGCCGAGATCGGCATCAGCACCCAAAAGCTCCACGCCCGCGGCCCGATGGCACTCAAGGAACTGACAAGCTATAAATGGGTAATTCGCGGAGAAGGGCAAATCAGGAATTGACACAAAAAAGTCTCAGGACTAAAGTCGAGTTTGATTCCGTTTCGATTTCCGCGATCTATGACTTTCTTTCTCTTAGCTTTGAAAAAGTATTCACCATGAAAAATCTCCTTATCCTATCGATTGTTGCGCTCACCGTTTTCAGTTCTTGCGCCGGCAAACAAACTGAAGCAGAAAGTACCGAAACCCTTGGGGAAGCGGCATCGCCGATCAACTTAGACCCTGCCAAATTCCAGGAAATGAGCGGAGAAGGCATCATCCTCGATGTCAGGACTCCAGAGGAGATCGCCTCCGGAAAGATCGAAGGCGCGCTTGAAATGGACTTTCGCCAAGCCGACTTTGCATCCCAAATCGCCAACCTGCCCAAGGACAAGGCGATCTTTGTCTATTGTGCTGTCGGTGCCAGAAGTAAATCCGCAGCGGAGCTCTTGATTCAGGATGGTTTTTCGCAAGTGTACCACTTGAGCGGAGGAACCCAGGCATGGACACAGAGTGGCCTGCCACTGGTTCAAGAATAAACCCAGATCGAGCACAAAAAAAGTCCCTTGGGGTTTCACAACCTCAAAGGACTTTCTCGCTCCTGCTGCTCGCATTTTGCTACTAGACCTTCACCCGCTTCCCCGTCGCTGCACTTTCAAGGATTGCCTCGACGATGCGGATATCGCGTTTTCCTTCTTCTCCCGGCACTGACATCGGTTTTCCATTCATGATGCTCATCGCATCGTCGTCCATCTGATAGACCTGCTCCATGGGTTGCTGAAAAGGGAAGTTGATCTCACCTAGGGTGCTTTTCCCCTTGTTTCCGGCATAAGCCGAAAAGGGCGCCATTTCTATCGTTCCTTTTTCGCAGACGATGTTAAGATAGTTCACATTCTCGGCAAAGGAAGTCTTGATCTTGCCAATGACTCCTCCCGGAAATTCCAGCTCTGCCTCCACGATTTCACCCAAGCCATCTTTGTAGATCTCCGGCCGCTCGGTCCAAACCTTGGCCGACTTCACCGCCACGGGTTCCATCGCGCTGCCGAGCCTCGCCCCTTGGATAGAATAGACGCCCATGTCGTAGATCACACCGCCACCCATCTCTTTTTTCTGCTTCCAATGGTCGGTACGGCCTTCGCGATATCCAGCCGCACAGTCAAGAGAGGTCACTTTGCCCAGCTTGCCACTTTTCACGATCTCATTGTAAGCTTTGGTGTTGGGTTCATGCTGGCAGCGGTAGCCGATGGCGAGGCTCACGTCATTTTTCTTGCAGGCATCGATCATCGCTTGGCAGTCTGCAGCCGTCACGGCCATGGGTTTTTCGCACCAGACCTGCTTTTTGGCGGCTGCCGCCCGCTCCACGTACTCCCGGTGCATCGAGGGAGGCAGGACCACATAGACCACGTCGATATCGGGATTGTCCTTGATCGAGTCAAAGTTTTCGTAGTTGTAGATATTCTTTTCTGGGATGTTGTACTTGGCCTTCCAAGTCTCGGCTTTGGAGGGAGTTCCAGTCACGATACCAGCCAGGTAGCAGTTTTTGGTGAGCTGCAGGGCCGGAGCAAGGAGATCCGTGCTGTAATATCCGAGTCCCACGAGGGCGATGCCTAATTTTTCTTTTTTGACTGGATTGGCAGTGGCCAAAAAAGTGAAGGGTGAAGTCAAGCCTAATCCAGCCGCCAGCCCGAGGGTTTTGAGAGATTCGCGTCTTGTAGTCATAATTTTCGATAGGTTAATGGGAGTTTGTCAATAGGTTTTAGAATTATTGTATTTTTTGAAAATCAAGATAGCCTATTCCATTCCGCTATCAAAAAATAGTACCTTGAGAATACGATTCAATAAACTCGCTTCAACGATGAAAAAGCTACTCTTTCTATTTCTCATGGCCTTGCCGGTGTTTTCTTTTGCCCAAACCAAGCCTTACCTCACCCTTGCCGATGCCGAACGAATCACCGCGGCAGCCGAGGTAAAAGCCAAGGCGGAGGGCTGGAATGTAGTGATTGTGATCATGGATGACGGCGGCAATCTGATCTCCCTCAAGCGTATGGATGGGGTACAAGTCGGCTCAATCGACGTCGCCCAAGCAAAAGCCAAAACAGCAGTATTCTTCAAACGATCCACCAAGGTCTTTGAAGATGGTATGAAAGCCGAAGGCGGAGGCAGAATCGCGACACTTCCCAACGCAATTGCGGTCGAAGGTGGCTTACCTCTCCTCAAGGACGGGATCATCGTGGGAGCCATCGGTGTATCTGGAGTTACCTCAGCCCAAGATGGGATCATTGCTGATGCCGGGGTAAAGGGCTACTAGGCTCAGCTAATTCCCAATTCTTCGAAACTATAGGAATTGAAGGAAATCTATCGACAGTTTCAGATGAACTAGCTGTAATGGTGGATGTAGTAAAACTCCATGCTCAAAACTACATCAAAGTCCTGCCAAGAACGCCCTTCGCGGTTTCCTGGCAGGATTTTTCACTCTCAATCCACAGGAACTGATCGAGATACAAAAACCTTCTCCAGTGAAATAGGGCCGCCTGTATTATTGCCAAAAAAGTGCCCATGAGCAGATAAAACCCGCTTTCTTTTCAAAATCACTTCTCCCAGCGCCGAATTTTGTGTCCCTATTTTCCTAGCTTTAGCTAAACCTTAAACTCTAAAACCCATGAAACTCGGTGCTTTTTCAATCAGTCTTTCGGTCAAAAACCTTCAAGCCTCCAAAGAATTTTATGAACATCTTGGCTTCTCTGTCTTTGCGGGAAGCGATGAAATGAACTACCTGATCATGAAAAATGAAGATTCCCTGATCGGACTTTTTCATGAAATGTTTGAGAAAAACATCCTGACTTTCAATCCCGGCTGGGATCAAGACGCAAAAAATCTCGACACTTTTGATGACGTCCGGAGTATCCAAAAACATCTAAAAGAAAAAGGAATCAGCCTAGCTCAGGAGGCGGACGCTGCAAGCAGCGGACCCGCAAGCATTGTGTTTTTTGATCCGGACGGCAACACGATCCTAATCGACCAGCATCGCTAACCAACTCTAAAAACCTATGGAAGCTGCCGTTCGCTACCACTATGGCTCTGTCGACACTGTCCGAGTCGAAAATATCCCCCAGCCTACTCCTTCCCCGAAGGAGATATTGATCAAGGTCATCGCTACCACCATCAATCGAACCGATGTCGCAGTGGTGACTGGAAGTCCGGCTATCATGAAGCTTTTCGTGGGTATGCCGAAACCCAAAAACCCCGTGACTGGGACCGACTTCGTGGGAGAAATAGTAGGCGTAGGCCCCCAAGTGAATGATTTTCAGATGGGAGACCGCGTCTGGGGCTTCATCGACAATGGCTGCGGGAGCCAAGCGGAATATTTTTGTACCTCGGCTTTTTCCAACCTTCGGAAACTTTCCAAAAATATAGATCCATTCATCGCTGCTGCTTCCATCGAAGCCGCTCATTATGCGATAAATTTTATCAACAAGATGGCCCTGCAGCCCGGCGACGAAGTGCTGGTCATAGGGGGCACCGGTGCGATTGGTTCGGCAACTATCCAACTGCTCAAAACTATGCAAATCCACGTAACTGCCGTCTCCCTCGGCCATGTGGACAAGGTATTGGCACTCGGGGCTGATCAGGTAATTGATGCGAATAAGGAGAACTTCACCCGGGTTGAAAAGCGTTTCAAGGCAGTCTTTGATGCGGTGGGAAAAAGCCGCTTCAGGATCTGCAAACCACTGTTAACAGAAAGGGGCACCTATACCTCCTCGGAGTTGGGACCAAATTGGGAAAACCCACTGCTGGCGTTGAAAAGCCTTTTCTGGGGTAAACAGAAAGTCAAATTCCCGATACCATTGGATGTCCAACAAAGCCTCCGGCAGATGGAGCAATTACTTTTGGAAGGGAAGTTCAATCCGCTGGTTGACCGTACCGTCAAGCTAAGCCAGATCGCTGAGACGTACGCCTACGTCGCCTCCGGACAAAAAATCGGAAACGTGATCCTCGACCTTTCAAAAACCTAAACCGAATCCCGTGAGACCCAAGCTGACAGGAAGCCGACACGTGTTGGCAGTGAAGAATCTCAAAACCTCAGCTGACTACTATAAAACGCTGCTTGGATTTGAAACGCTCTGGTCGGATGACTTTTGGCATTTTCTGGTGCGAGACGAAATTACGTTGATGCTCGGCGAGTGTGCAGATGAAGTTCCTGCGGGCGATACTGGTGACCATTCCTATTTTGGCTACTTTGAGGTCAAGCATATCGACACGCTTTTCGAAGAATATCAAGCCAAAGGTGTGGAGTTTCTCAGCCCAGTCCAGGATAGACCCTGGGGCCAGCGGGAATTTACACTTCGGACTCCAGACGGGCATCGGATCGCTTTTGGCGAGGAGATAGCACGTGGATAGATATTGCGGGAAATTACTGCGATCGGCTTTGAATCAGGGTCGCTTTTTCATTTTCTCCGAAAACTCCAAACGGAAAATCACCAGGGGAACTGACACCCCGAGCGTAATTGCCAGGAGGACAAACAGCGTCATCACGCCGTTGTAGATCGCTTGGTTGACGATCTGCCCGTAGTTCGTGTCAGGCTGGGTGGCCAGAGACATCAGTCCCAACATGGCCCGATAGGCAAAAGCTCCGGGAACCAGCGGAATCACCGAAGGAATGGTGATCATCATCGGGATCAGCTTTTGTCGGTTGCCCAGAAACACACCGGTAAATCCGACGACCAAGGCTGCCACAAAAGTCGCCAACACCACCCTTGCTCCTATCTCTGGAAGCATCAGCCCAAACTTGACCAAGCCTCCCAAAAAGCCCACCAGCAGGATCATCCACAAACTTCTTTTGGGAGTGTTGAAAAGAATTCCAAAACCAAATCCCGCAAGGCTACACCACAGCCCCTTGAAAACAACTTCCAGCAGCTCCATCAAAAAGGAATGTTAAAGACGTACAAAACAGTTGCTAGCCCCGCTGCGATGGCAAAAGCATGAATCAGGGAATTGACTCCCCGGTCGATTCCGTTCAGGATATAGCCATCCAGCAGATCCACGAATGCGATGATCAGGGGCACACCTGGAATCAAATACAAAACACTTGTGGCAAAGGCCTGCCCCATTTCCTCCAGCAAACCCACCTGCCAACACAGCATTACCGCCAAGGCAGACAGCAGGGCACTCAGAAAAGTGATTACATAGCTGTTCATGCCCTTCTTGAGCAGTTCCTGTTTGAGAAACAGCCCACAAAAAGTCGCAAAAAAGGCGCTGCCCATCTCCTTGTAGTCTCCTCCAAACGTGTAGCAAAATGCCGATCCCGCCAAACTGACCACCAAGAGGATTAACCATCGGGAATAGTGCGGCAGGCTCTGGATCATGAGCAATTCTGCCTTCGCCTCCGCCAAGGGCTTTGGAACTGTCTCCAAATCCAAACTCAGATTGCTGACCTCGGACACCACCCGGAAATTCACCCCAGGAAGAGCCGGTTTTCCGCGGCCGCCGGAAAAGGCATTCGCCCCCTCCCGGTCGCGAATGCTGACGCTCAGGTGTCTGGTACCAAGGTCGGAGTATATCCTATATCCATAGGCGGTCGACACACGGTCGAGAACCATGCTGACTCTCCTCGTGGGAGCACCGGCATGCAGCATGGTCATGCCCATATTGAGCAGGAGCTTGCCCAGCAAAAGGGGATCGTAAGGGCTGTTGGATGAGGCCATGGAATCAAAAAGGCGATTTGCTGCTTAAGATAGTAGATTTTGCCAATCTGAAAAAAGGGCAAGGTGAGGGATTAAAGATAGTTTTGGAGGAAACCATGGCAGAAACGATCTTCCACTAAGGACTAATTTCAAACAAGAAACCTCAGATTTTCGAATCCAGGGATATCCTTTTTCAAATCCCCTCCTGATCCAGCAAATACACCAAAGCCGTCATGGCTGCCGCTCCCAGCTCGAGTTCCCGCTGATCCACCACCTCAAACACATCCGCCTCGGTGTGATGGTAGAGGAAGTATTTTTGGGAATCTGGCTTCAGACCAATCAGAATCGGGCCTTGGTCTCTCAATGGGCCAATGTCGGCCCCACCTCCGGGCCTGTCCAGATTCCAAACTTGATAGGGTCGGAACAGCGGCTCCCAACTCGCCAACTTTGCACGCTGCTCCTCAGTACCGCTGGACGAAAAGCCAATCGGTAAAAAACCACCCGAATCAGACTCAATCGCCGCGACATGCTTTTCTCCTTTTTCCTTGGCTACGCGGGCATATTCCTGCCCTCCACGGAGCCCGTTTTCCTCATTCATCCACATCACAGCACGGAGTGTCCGCTTGGGCTTCCAGCCAAATTCCTTGAACAAGCGCAATACCTCAATTCCCTGCATACAGCCTGCCCCGTCGTCATGAGCTCCCTCGCCCACATCCCAAGAATCGAGGTGCCCACCAACGGCAATGATCTCTTCTGGCTTTTCGCTGCCACGGATTTCTCCGATCACGTTGTAGGAAAGTTTGTCGGATTTCATCTCCCCGTGGGACTCCAAGTAAAGCCGCAAGTCTGGCTGCTCAGATAGCAAAGCGCTGAGCAACTCTGCATCCTGCGTACTGATAGCCAAGGCAGGGATCTTGGGAAAATCCGGATTGTAGCGCTGATTGCCGGTATGGGGGATGTCATTGATGGTATTGCTCAGCGAGCGGACGACGCTGCCGATTGCCCCAAGCTTACTGGCCTCTGTCGCCCCACTGCTACGCTGGGCATTTGCCCCTCCGTAAGCTTCGAAAGCGTCGATCTTCTTGGGATCCATAGGGCCGTTGAAAAAAACGATCTTCCCCTTAACCTTGTCGCCAAGCTCCTTCAACTCTGGAATGCTTTTCACCTCCACCACTTGGCCGGAAAGGCCAGCCGGGCCTGTTCCCTGGGTATTCCCTAGCGCCAGAGCACTCAGTTCAAGAGATCCGTGTTTATCTGAATTGATGATCTTTACCACGTCTTTTCCTCCCCTTTCCCAATGAGGCACCATCACCGGCTGAAGATAAACGGTGTCAAATCCATAGCTTTCCATCAATTGGCGAGTCCACTCGACCGCTGCTGCCGCGCCGGGAGATCCGGCGAGACGATTGCCGATTTCCTTGCAGAGGTATCGGAGATTGTCGTAGGTATGGCCTGTGGAAAGCTCCTTGTCATAGATCTTGCGGATGCTGCTTTCGTGATCTTGGGCTAGGGCGATACCTGGCAAAAAGAGGAGAAGGAAAAGGATGTTTTTCATGGTTCTTAACGACTTGTCTCAAAATATAAGGAAAGGGAAATTCGGTTTCTGGATTTTTTGACAACTGGCGAAGTGAAAGAATTAGACCATTACCGAGTCACCACTGGCAATTAAGTCTTTATGTCAAATTCCCCATCGTTTGAAACTCATTCTTATCCTTCCTTTTTACCGCCCAGAAATAATTTTTGGAATTGACAATCAATTGACTAAAATTGAGACAATAGATGGTCTGCAGCCCACGAGTTTTCGACTATGTCTGACCCTACTTTTGCTTTAAACCTAACCCAACACTAACCTATGTCGCACCTTTTACGCAAACATTCCCTTGCGGCGCTGGTCTTACTTTGCTTGTTGGCCTGTAAGTCAGAGCCCGAGGAAGACCCCAGCATCAAGCCAGAAGATAACCGATATACCAAAGTGGTCCTGACCGAAGGGATGGACGAGCCGATGGAGATGACTTTTCTGCCCGGAGGAAAAATCCTCTTCGTCGAAAGAAAAGGCGGCGTCAAGATCCTCGACGAAGCGACTCGGAAAGTCACGCTCGTGGCCACGATCCCGGTCAACACCAAATACACCAATAAACAAGGAGTAGTTCGCGAGGCGGAGGAAGGCCTCATGGGCGTGATCGCTCACCCTGACTACGCCAAAAACAACTGGATCTACATGTATTATGCTGATCCGACAGACACCAAGCACGTGCTAGCCCGCTGGGAACTGAAGGGTAACGAGCTGGTGGAATCTTCCAAAAAGGTCGTCCTCGAAGTCCCCACCCAGCGTGAGGAATGTTGCCACACCGGCGGTGGGATGGTCTTTGACGCGGAGGGAAATCTCTACCTGACCGTGGGCAACAACACCGTCAACCCGCGCGAAGGCTCTTCCAACCTGGACGAAAGACCGGGAATGGAAAATGCCGACGACCAGCGTGCTCCCGGCAACACGAATGATTTAAGAGGAAAAATCCTCAGAATCCATCCGGAGGATGACGGAAGCTACACGATTCCAAAAGGCAACCTTTTCCCGGAGGGCACCGAAAAAACGAAGCCTGAAATCTACACCATGGGTCACAGAAATGCCTGGAGACCAACTATCGACAGCAAAACCGGCTACCTCTATTGGGGTGAGGTCGGACCAGACGCTTCGGTGGATTCGATCTGGGGGCCAAAAGGATATGACGAGTTCAACCAAGCAAAAGGTCCAGGCTTCTTCGGCTGGCCTTACTTCATCGGGGACAACTTCCCCTACAACCGTCACAACCACGCGGACAGCTCCTATGGCGCTCCTTACGATCCTGCCAATCCGGTCAATGAATCGGTGAACAACACCGGTTTGAGAGAACTTCCGACTCCAGTCGTTCCGGCAATGATCTATTACCCCTATGGTGCTTCTGAAGTTTTTCCTGAGTTGGGAAGCTCGGGGCGAAGCGCCACCGGTGGGCCGGTTTTCCGCAAGGCGGATTTCAAAAAAGATGCACCTTATGTCTTTCCTGCTTACTACGAGGGCAAATGGCTGATCGTAGACTTTATGCGGGGCTGGATTTTCGCAGTTAGCATGGATGAAAATGGCGACTACCAAAGCATGGAGCGTGTCTTGCCGAATGAGACCTTCAGCTCGGCCATCGACATGGACTTTGGACCCGACGGAGCGCTCTACATCCTGGAGTACGGCTCGGCTTGGTTCCGCGGAAATGCCAACTCCCGTCTGATCAAGATCGAGTACAACAAAGGCAACCGCAAGCCAAACGTCACCGCTAGCGCAGACAAAACCTCCGGCGCTGTTCCTTTGACCGTCGCATTCAGTTCAGCAGGAACGAGCGACTTTGACGACTATGATCAGGGAAAACTCAGCTATTCTTGGGCTATCAGCAATGCTGCGGGCTTTAGTCAAACCCTCACCGAAGCCAACCCGAGCTTTACTTTCAGCGAAGCGGGAACCTACCAAGTCGTGCTGACAGTGACGGATACGAAAGGTGAAACAAACAGCAGCTCCATGGAAATCGTCGCTGGCAACGAGCCTCCGGTGGTCGCCATTGACTTTGGCAGCATGAACATGAATAAGTCGTTCTGGTTTGGGGAAAAAGAAATCCCTTACTCCATCACCGTGACGGATAAGGAAGACGGCGGCACCGGCGATGGCAAGATCAAGTCGGAAGAAGTTGCGGTGACTTTCGACTACGTACCGGCAGGATTTGATCCGATAGAGATCGCTTCGAAGCAAAGCGGGGTAGAAAACGCGGCGATCTTGAATCTAGGCAAAAACCTCATCGAAGGCAGCGACTGCAAGTCTTGCCACCAATACACCGAAAAATCCATCGGCCCCAGCTATCAGGCTGTGGCGGAGAAATATCCCAATTCGGAGCAAAACACCAAGTACCTCATCGATAAGATCATCAATGGCGGGGCCGGCGTCTGGGGTGAGCATGGCATGGCCGCGCACCCTTCGATCCCTGAAGCGGACGTGAGGAGGATGGTGGACTACATCCTGGCTATGGACGACACACAAGCCAACATTGCTTCACTTCCGCTGAGCGGAAAGGCAAAGGCAAGCATCCCTGAAGGTGAAAACGGCCAGGGCAGCTTCCTGCTTCGCGCTTCCTATGCCGACAAGGGCGCCGGAGCAATCGGCTCCCTCTCTGGCGTGGACTACATCGCCCTGCGAAATCCTTTCCTCGATCCGCAACTTTCCGTGGACCGAAAAGGCGTCACGCTCCTCACCACGCCAAGCATCAGCTTCATGATGATCGGTGACGGTTCGCATATCGCCTTCAAGGGCATTGACCTGACAGGAGTACAGCAGATCGACGTGATCGCAAGTATCAGCAGCCGAAATGGAGGCATCGGGGGTTCGGTGGAAATCCGACTCGACTCTCCGACCGGCGAACTGCTTGGCCAGTCTCAGACCATCGGTCGTGTAGAGATGGGCTTCCGGCCTCCACAGGGCATGAACATGATCGACTGGAGAAGACAGGTTGCTCCCCGGGCCAAGACTCCGATCAAAGCGACTACGGGCGTTCAGGATATCTATTTGGTTTTCAAAAATCCAAATGCCCATGGCGAGGAAGTCCTCATGGGCTTGATCGAGATCGAGTTTAAGAATAAGGCAGACAACTAACCGCGAAGGAATTCTCCTTCAGAAATGAATGAGGCCCCGATCCGTTTTTGATCGGGGTTCTTTTTTTGGGGCAAAAGCACTATAACCAACCCTTTTGGATGGGAAAGTGGGGCTGAAGGCTTAATTTCAGGCGATTATTCCTGTTGAAAAACCCAATTTACCCATGTCAGTTTTTGCCAAAATCGCTCTAGGCCGTACCCTTTTTCCAGCCATTCTTCTACTCACTGCCTGCTTGGCGCTGTTTTCCCAGCCTGCAATGGCACAGAACCTTGAGGGCGATTGGCTGGTTGACGGAAAGTCTCGGCCGGCCAAAGTGCTGGAGGTTTCCCTAAAAGAAATCCAGCTTAGCAATGGGCTGATCCGTCGCAGCTTTTACCTGGACCCAAATCTCGTTTGCTTCGATTTCAGCAACCTCGGCACCGGAGAGCAATTGCTGCGAACCGTGATGCCGGAAGCGCGCATTACCTTGGATGGCGTCGAGTATGAGGTTGGCGGCGCGATAGACCTGAAGGAAAGAGGCTTTTTCAAAAAAGAATGGCTTTCCCAAGTCAGCAGTCCCGCAGCCAATTTCCAATACCAATCCTATGAGGTTTCGGAGATCACGCCACTTTTCCCATCCAAAAATCAGTTTTGGACCAGCGAGGAAAAAGGCGGCAAAGGCAAGAAAGTGTCCTTTTCCTACACCCATCCCAACTTGCCGGGTCTCAGTCTGATCGTCCATTACGAAATCTACGACGACCTTCCCTTGGTTGGGAAGCACCTGACTCTGGAAAACAATGGTTCAAAATCCATCCACATCGATCAGGTCGTGCACGAAATCCTCGGCACCATCGAGGAGGAATCTGCCGTCGTCGGCAGCACCGAGCAGATGAAAAAACCGCATCAGCTGTACGTGGAGAGCGATTTTGCTTTCAATAACTCGATGAATGCCGAACTCAGCAACCAAGCCAGCCACTGGAAGCCGGACTCATCCTACACTTCCCAGGTCAACTACAACTATCAAACGCCGAGTACGCTGGAGATCTATCCGGAGAAAGGAATCGGAATTGACCTGGCTCCGAATGAAAGCTTCCGCTCGATCCGAAGTTATGAGCTCGTCCTCGACAGCTACGACCGCGAGAGAAATGGCTTGGCCCGCAGAAAGATGTATCGGGCACTGACACCTTGGGCTATGCAAAATCCGATCTTCATGCACTTGGTCAGCAAAAACGACGAGCAGGTGCGCACGGCATTTGACCAGTGCGTCGCAACCGGCTACGAAGCGTTGATCTTGAGCTTTGGCAGCCATATCAACATGGAAGATGACTCCCCCGAAAACATCGCCCGCTGGAAGTCGCTCGCCGACTACGCCCATTCTAAGGGAATCAAGATCGGCGGTTACTCGCTCTTTTCCTCTCGAAGCATAGGCCCGGAGACAGACGTGATCAGCCCGCTGACGGGCAAACCCGGCGGAGCATTCTTCGGCAATGCGCCCTGTCTGGGAAGCGAATGGGGACAGGATTACCTGCGAAAACTCCAATTCTTTTTCAGCGAAACCGGCTTTGATATCTTTGAAAATGACGGCCCCTACCCAGGCGATGTCTGCGCCTCCACTTCCCATCCGGGCCACAAAGGATTGGCCGACTCTCAGTGGGCCCAGATCAACATGCAAAAAGGCCTCTACCAGTGGATGAACGGGGAAGGCATCTACATCAATGCACCAGACTGGTATTTCTTGGACGGAACCCACAAGATTGCGATGGGATACCGTGAGGTGAATTTTGCTCTGGCAAGAGATCGCCAAAAGGTGCTCAACCGCCAGAACATCTACGATGCAACCTGGGAAAAGACGCCTTCCATGGGTTGGGGCTTCGTGCCGCTGACTGCCTATCATGGCGGTGGTCCGGATGCAGTCCTCGAACCGCTCAATGAGCACCTCGACGACTACAAGCAACTCATGATGCAATACTACGGCGCTGGGATCCAAGCCTGCTACCGCGGCCCGAGACTCTACGACACGGAAGAGACGAAGGAAGTGGTAATCGAGGTGATCGACTGGTACAAGAAGTATCGGGATATCCTGAATTCAGACATTATCCGCCTGAGAAGAGCCGATGGTCGCGATTGGGACGGCTGGATGCATGTGGATCCAAGCGGAAAAGAGAAAGGCCTGATCATGCTGTTTAATCCCACTTCTGAGGCTATCAAAAAGGACATTGCTATACCTCTTTATTATACGGGATTGACAGAGCAAGCCAGCATTCGAGTACAGGAAGAAGCCGCCAAAACCCACCAGCTCAGTAGAAATTACGAAGCGACAGTATCAGTCGAGATCCCAGCTAACGGGTATACCTGGCTTGTGGTGGAGTAAGATAATTGTCGTGACAGTGAAACGACAATCTTTTTAATCCAAGCCCAAATACATTATTGCACTTCGCTCCGATCAGCCCAAATAATGGATAAAAAAACCATCGGCCATGCCTACGGCATTTTATGAAAACCTTTCGACTCTTGGAATCCAGCCATTAAAATGGCTGGCTAATGGATGATTCATGCCTACGGCATTTGGTTGACACATATATTGAACATTTCCCCAAAATCCCTCTTTTGTAAATCCTAAATTCACCTACCTCCGGGCAAAAGTCGTCTCAACACTCAAGCCGCCTCATTCCTCGCCCATAAATCCGGGATGTGAAATCTCTCATTCATTAGCCCAATAACCTTCACAAAGGGTATTATCAGGACAGAGAATGTGGGCAAAACCCCTATATTTTCAGCCTGACTAGTTTCGAAATGCCTTCTAAATCCAATAGCACCAGCCACTTCCGCATCAACACTTCAGTAGCTGTCTCATTGCTTCTAGCCTTGGTGAGCTTCTCTGCTGTGGCGCAGGATGGATCATCGGAATCCGGCTTCTGGCTGTGGCAGCTCATGGGAAGGCTTCACCCGATGCTCGTCCACTTCCCGATTAGCTTGCTGATCTTTGCCGGATTTCTTGAGCTTTTTACCCTTGGGAAATTCAAGCATCCCCTACGTCCGGGCATCCGGATTCTGGCTTTAGCCGGAGCCATCAGCGCCATTTTCTCGGCGATCTTCGGATTGCTTCTGGCTAACAACGAAGGCGTCAGCGGTGAGATTTTGGACATCCACCAGTGGATTGGCATCGCCTCAGCGGTTTTGAGTTTGGGACTTCTTTTCTTTTTGGGAAAAAGAAGACCAAAAGCCAAAACAATTCCCATCTACCGAAGTCTGCTTTTCGTCGCGGGAATAGGTGTTGGATTGGCAGGACATTTTGGAGCTTCGCTGACCCACGGAGAGGACTTTCTGACGGAAGTCTTGCCTTGGCAAGAAGATGTGGAAGCACCCGAATCCATCACCATTGATCTCGCAGCATTCGCCTCTACCCTATCTCCGGATCAGGAAATCCTGCTGGCGACGAATGTCCGCTCCGTCTTTGCACACAACTGCTACAAGTGCCACTCCGGCTCCAAGATCGAAGGCGAACTGAGGCTCGATGAAAAAGAATTTGTCTTTGCCGGAGGCGAAAACGGGAAAGTCATTGTGCCCGGAAACCCTACTGAAAGCGACCTGATCCGCCGGATTTCCCTCTCGAAAAACCATGACGATGTCATGCCTTCCAAGGGCAAATTGCTTAGCAAGGAAGAAATAAAACTGCTGACGCTTTGGATCGAAAAAGGAGCTCCTTGGCCCGATGGGGTTGCGCAGCAGTCCATCTATCGGGTAGCGGATTTGGCTCCTAGAACGCCCGATCTACCTCCTTCCCGACCGGGACTGGAAAATCCGATCGACCGCTGGGTGGATCAGTACTTTCAGCAAAATGAATTGGAATGGAGTGCAAAAGTAGATGACCGAACCTATCTGCGGAGGATCTATCTGGACGTGATCGGCCTACTGCCCTCTCCGCAGGAACTTGCGGATTTTGAAAGGGACCCAAACCCCAACAAAAGAGAGCTCTGGCTGGAAAATCTGCTTGGCCGAAAGGACGACTTTGCACAGCATTGGCTGACCTTTTGGAACGATCTCCTGCGAAATGACTACACCGGCACCGGCTACATCACCAAAGGCAGATTTGCTATTACGGATTGGCTTTACACGTCGATTCGCGACAACAAGCCCTACGACCAGCTGGTAAAGGAACTGCTCAACCCCAACGCCAAGTCCAAGGGCTTCATCGAAGGCATCCGCTGGCGAGGAACCGTGAATGCCTCCCAGCGCACCGAGATGCAGGCGGCCCAGAACGTCGGGCAGGTCATCCTTGGCCTAAACTTGAAATGCGCCTCCTGTCACGACAGCTTTATAAGCGACTGGAAGCTGGAGCAGTCCTATGCCTTTGCCAACATATTCGCAGATTCCACCCTGGAGGTCAGCCGATGTGAGATCCCCACAGGAAAGATGGCCAAGACCGAAATCCTCTGGGAAGAGCTCGGCGAGATCGACAGTCTGGCGACCAAAGCCGAAAAGCTGACACAGTTGGCGGATCAGCTCGTGCAGCCCGCCAATGGCCGAATGTATCGCACAGTGGTCAACCGAATCTGGAAACAGCTAATGGGTCGGGGGATCGTGGAGCCGGTGGACGAGATGGACAATGCCCCTTGGAGTCAGGACTTGCTGGATTGGTTGGCAGTGGATTTTGTAGAAAATGGCTATGATCTCAAGCGTCTGATCTACCAGATCGCCTCCTCTCGGGTCTACCAAAGCCAATCCATCGCCGTCGCTTCGCCCGAAATGCTGATGGGTGAAGACTTCAAGTTTCAAGGAATTGTAAGCAGACGACTCACTGCCGAGCAGTTTTCGGACGCAGTAAGTCAGCTCTCGGCTCCGCTCTTTGACTCGACAGAGGTGAAATTTAGACCCTACGAGCTGATCCCCGAGGCCAAACCGACACTGCCTTACGCCAGGGCCTCGGTCGTGGCAAACAACTCCTTTCTCACCTCACTGGGCCGTCCCAATCGGGAGATCGTCTCCACCAGCCGAGACAGTCAGGCGAGTCTATTGCAGGCTTTGGAACTCAGCAACGGCGACCGACTCAATAAATCGCTGGAACTTGGCGGCTTTATCTGGGTAAAAAACTATCCCGACACGGAGCAACTGACCCGAGAGCTGTTTGCACGGGCGCTGCTTCGAAGTCCAAATGAAAAAGAGCTGGCGCTCGCGAAGCAGACTTTCGGAGAAAAGCCAGATCCGAACGAAGTCCAGGACTTTCTCTGGGCGCTGTTTCTTTCTCCTGAATTTCAAATGATCTATTGACGCGATGAAGTATCTACAAAGCCGAAGAGAATTTCTCAAAAAAACCAGTGCCGCGGCCATGGCAACGATGGGTATGGGCGCACCCTTGGCCGGATTGCTTTCTTCCTGCGAAAGTACAGGAATGCCGTCCACAGCGGACTCCGTCATCCTGCTTTTCATGGCAGGAGGAATGGCGCATACGGAGACTTTTGACCCAAAAAAATACACTCCTTTCCGCAAGGGAATGGAGTCAAAAGAAGTCCTGAGTACCTTCCCGTCTATCCCGACCGCGCTGGACGGGATCCAGTTTTCGAAAGGCCTGGAAAACATCGCCTCCGTCATGGACAAAGGCACGCTGATCCGCTCCTACGTGGCGGCGGATTTGGGGCACATCCTCCATACCCGGCATCAGTACCATTTTCACACCTGCTACGAACCGCCCCAATCGGTGGTCGTGCCCCACTTGGGAAGCTGGATTGCAAAAGAAAAAGGTGCCTTGAATCCGGTGATTCCGCCATTTATCAATATCGGTCAGAATTTTTCGGTAGGTGAAGGCGAGGAGTTGAAAGCCTTTCACAGCGCGGGATTTCTGGGTTCGGAGTATGGGCCGTTTTTGATCCCGGATCCCTCTGCGGGGCTGGATGCCGTTCGGCCTCCGGTTGGGATGGACTCCAAGCGATTTGAGTCGAGAAACCAGCTTTACAAGGATCTGATTTCGGCCGGGCGCATGGGAGAGTTTGGCTCCGAATATCAGAAGGAATCCCTCAAGCGATCCATGGAGCAAGCCTACATGCTGCTCAACTCTCCCGAAGCGAAGGCTTTTGACCTCAGTCAAGAACCCAAAGAAAGCTACGACAAGTACAATACGGGGAAGTTTGGCCTAGGCTGCCTGCTGGCGAAAAGATTGGTCGATCAGGGCGCGCGCTACATCACCGTGACGACTGAGTACATCCCGTTTTTCGGTTGGGATACGCATGACAATGGCCACACCCGACTCAAGGACATGAAGAAGATGATCGACGCTCCTGTCGCCCAACTGATCAAAGACTTGGATCAAAGCGGGAAATTGGACCGAACACTCGTCATCGTTGCGAGTGAATTTAGCCGGGATATGCTGACCGAAGGACGCCCGGATCTGAAAGTACTCGATCAGGTAGAGGTGCCGGATATCATCGACGATTTGAAAAACTACGGCATGCATCGCCACTTCACCGATGGCTGCTCCATGTTGTTATTTGGAGGCGGGGTCAAAAAAGGCCATGTCTTTGGCAAAACCGCCGACGAGCGTCCCTGCAAGACCATCGAAAACCCCATCAAGATCGACAGCGTTCACCAGACGGTTTATCATGCTTTGGGAATTCCAGCTGACAAAAATTACGAAATTGAGCAGCGCCCTTTCTACACCACGCCGGATGGGCATGGTAAGGTGGAATTTGACCTACTGGCGAAAACCTGAGCCCAGACATCCTGAAAATAATCCGATCATCACAATCCAACAACCTTACCCACGGCTGTCGTTAAACCTTTTGGCTTGACAAAAATCAAAGGCCGATATTCCATCCCTCAATCAAACCAATTTCTCTTCTCAAATGAAACTCATCACTACTCTTGCCTTGGCTTTAGGCACTTTTCTAGCCACTATTTCTGAGCCGATCGCCCCCGCCACGGTCAACAAAACCGAAAGCACCGTCACCTGGAAAGCAGAAAAAGTTACCGGCAAGCACTGGGGCTACGTGCCCATCGCCGATGCACAGCTTGACGTGGCCAACGGCAAAATCACCGGGGGCTCCTTCGAGATGGACATGACAAACCTGACCGTGGAAGACCTCACCGATCCAAAATCAAAAGGCAACCTGACCAACCACCTGAAGTCCGACGACTTCTTCTCCGTAGAGAAATTCAACAAGTCCACCTTCAAAATCAAAGAAGCCAAAACCTCCAACGGAACCGACTACAGCATCTCCGGTGACCTCACCATCAAGGGTACCACCCAGCCGATCACTTTCCCTGCGAAAGTGACCGTATCCGGCAATAGCCTGACTGCAAGCGGCGAGATCACCTTTGACCGCACCAAGTATGACATCAAGTACCGCTCCAGCAATTACTTCGAAAACCTGGCAGACAAAGCCATCTACGACGACGTCAAACTGGAAGTGAAGCTGGTCGCGACGATCTGATTTGAAAATTGAAAGATTTTAAAATTGAAAAATTTGGCCTGAGTTTGACTCAGGCCTTTTTTTTGATTAAGTATCCTATTTCAATCTTCCTTTGTCTTGCTTCTCCAAAAGCAGGACTAGACTTGTTTCTTCTATGTGAAAAAAAATACCGCGAGGCGCAAAGGCCGCAAAGCTTTGGCTGATTAGCTTGTCATTTCTGAAACCAAGAAGCTTTAGCATTTTTCTCTGCGCTCTTGAAAACACCAGCTAGTGTCCTATCGTGTGCAGTTCAGAACGACATCAGTTAACACCTAGTCCAAAATTCTCCGCATCCTCTGGGATAAACTACTTGCGCACTTTGCGGTTAAAATCTTGTTAGTAGGTGACTCATTTTCCGTTGGCAGACCCACGGTATTCCACCCAAAAAGGCACCACATCAGTCTGGATTAGCTTTGCTCCAGGTCCAGTCAACTCATCAGCAACCTTCGGATCTGGATTGGAGGATAGCTTCTGGTCAGTTTCTCCCAATGAATTGATCCAGGCTTTCATGCCCAATTTTTTGCAGGCCCTTAGGGTTTTGGCGGTATTGAATCCCCCATCGATGTGAACAAGAGTAGGATTAAATTGCTTTTTCGCACGGTAGACATCCTCCACAGAATAAGTTCTCGGCATCAGTTGCGCCTCTGGCATCAGACTGCGCACATGATCCAAGACCTCCCAGTCCGAGTCGAAGAAAAACACCTGGTCGGCCATATCCAGCTCTTTGACTATCGGCACGAGAAACTCAATTTTCTCAGTCTTCAGATCCAAATCCACATAGATTTTGCCTTTGGCCAACTGCAAAGCTTCTTTGAGTGAAGGTACAAACTGATCAGATTCACTTCCATCGGTGTTCTTTAATCTCACTTTGCGGATTTGCTCGGCAGTCATGGTTTCCAAAGGTCCCCTTGCAGAAACCGCCGTTCGATTCACCGTGCCGTCATGCATCAAGAAAGGCACTCCGTCTGAACTCACGCGCACATCAATCTCGATGATGTCCACCCCGAGACGAATGGCCTCCTCGATGGATTTAAGGCTGTTTTCTGGATAGACGGCATGTGCCGCCCGATGGGATGCGATGACCAAGCTATCCGGATGCTCCATCCGAACCTTGATCTGACTCAATTGGGCTTTTGCCTGCGCACAAAAAAGCGACAGGGCAGCAACAAAAATTAAAGGAAAACGCAAATTCATATTTTTAAGGATTATTGATTAACAGGCTCCGTTCGTTCAGGTACCGCAGGAATTTTGTTTACTATCTTGTTTCCGCCTTTCTTTTTGGTCATCACGAAGGCATCGTAAAGCTCCCCAGTCGCCATGTAGGACTTATACTCGAGTTGGTCTCCGTTGATGCGGATCGTCTGGAAGAGCTGCGTGCCGAAGGCCTTGCGCACCATCCAATCTTCATTTTTCACGTCATACATCTTTGGCCCCGCCACCGAGACAACGTAGACTGGACCTTTCTTGTAGTCCAAAGCTTCGGTTCCAGGCATCGTATGAGCCTGTCCTCGCGCATACGCGTGGTCATGCCCTTGGAGTACCATATCCACTCCAAACTCTTCGAAGATCGGTCTAAAGTCCTGAAGCAGCTTATCATTTGTCCGCTCGGCCTTGGTCGCATAGACCGGATAGTGGATGAAGACAAAGGTCCATTTCTTGGGATTCTCGGTCAGGATCTTGCGCAGCCAAGCCTTCTGGATTTCCAGCATCTCGTTGGACTCATCGATCTGCTCCGTGTCCAATGAAATCAGCTTCACATCCGTATAGTTAACCTCGTAGGCCGTTTCTTCCAGTTCGGCCACGCCTGCCGGGCCATTGGACGGCAGGTTAAACTGCGCCCGCCAGTGCTCGGTGATCTTCACGTTGCGAAACTCGTGGTTGCCGGGGCTCATGAGGTTGGGGATGGAAGCGTGCAAAAACGCACCGCCCTTGAACCACTCGCCCCACTCCAAGTCCGAGTTGTGTCGGTTGATCAGATCGCCCGCATGAAGCGTGACGTCCACACGGCCGGCCGACAGGTGTGATTCGCGATAGACTCGGCTCCATAGGGACAAGATATTGGTCTGCGCATCGCCATAGTAAAGGATTGAAAACTCCCCTTTGGAATCCGGCATCACGATCTGAAACCATTCGCTCCAAAGTCCCGGTTTTCCCACCCGATAAAGGTAGCTCGCGCCCGGAGTGAGTTGATCTACCGTGACTGCATGGTTGTTGAAAGTCAGGATTGGCTCGTCCTCTTTTTCAGTCTTGAACTTGGAAGTGCTTGCAGAGAAACGTTTGACTTCACTCTGAAATTCAGGACCCGGCGTGGCAGGAGCCAGCTCCAAAAAGGACTCGGTAACCGCCGAGGAAGTCCGCCAGTTTACCGCGATGGTTGTTTCGCCATTTTCTCCGGGGTGAAGAATAATCCGGTCAGGTCTTTCTCCTGCAATGTACATCTTTCCGGGAATTGAGTCTGCTACTTGGGCTTCCGTTTGGGAATAAGTCACTAAGCCAATTGCAAGGCTTAGTGCTGCAAGTTTGATTTTGTAATTCATAGATAAATGAAAATAAAAACAGGACGGAACATCCATCCCATCCTGTAAGAAAACCATATCTATTCTACCCTTTGGAGGTACCAATCGGGCTAGTCCTGGCGGTTAATTCTGTGTGAATTTGTCTTTAAACTTACGTTTTGACAAAGCTACCCAAGAATACCGCAAAAGGTCGAATGTTGCCATCCGAGCTTGCAACTAGCCTTGCTGCTCTTCAAAATTTAGCTTTTGGTGCGTCATGGTATTTAGCATTAGATGCGTTGTAGTTTTTAGCTTTTAAGGAACAGCTATCCAAAAAGTCACTTCTCCCCAACTTCCAAAAATCGGGTTCGGAGTCACTTCCGTCGCTTGTGCTGAGCGAAGCCGAAGCATCCGTCTCCCGTCTTCCGTCCCAGAATCAGCAAACAGGAATGACACAACATTTCACCCGGCTTTCATACGTAGATCTAACCTCCTACAAATCATACTTCAGCGTCAAGATCCCATACCGGGGCTGCACCAGATAAGCATAAGTACTGATCAGGTTTTCGCTAAAGCTGTCTCGGCGAATCGAGCGGGTATCGAGGATATTCCATACCGAGAGCCTGAGTTCCCAGGGACTGGACTTGCCCTGATAGCTCAGGAACGCGTTCAAAAACTCGTAGTCGCTGCGAATCCCGCTGGCTCTGTTGAGGTAGGAGTTGTAAGTGTAGTCGGCGTTTAGCTTCAGCCCTTTGAAGAGGTCCAGGTCGATCTCCAACTTGGGACTGTGGGTAGAAAAAGTGTTTTGGATGCTTCCCGAGGTGTAGTTGTTTCCCGTGAAGGCATAGCCCAGATCCACCTCCAAAATCTTGAAAAAGGTCGTCGTCACCTTGGTGTCATAGGTTTGGGAAAACTGCTCGTTTCGGCTTGGGTTTTCATCCAAAACCAAATTAGTCGAGAAGGCATTCCAGCGTCCTCCCAGTGCAAACTTGAAGCGGTTGTAGCGCTTGTCCATCCTCAGACTCCCATTTACTGTCTCGTTGGTCGGTTCGATATTGAGCTGAGAAAGGAGGCGGTTGATGCCCATAAAGTCCGTCGTAGTGATGATCTCATCCCGCTTGCGCTGCCAGTTGAGATCGCCAAAGAGATTGAATCCGGAGAACATGTCGAAATGGTTGAAATTCAACGAATGGGAGTTATAAAGCCCATTTTCAAGCATCCGATTCCCCTGGAAAATCGCATTGTAATCCTGCAGCACAAAGCCCTGGGCGAGCTTTTGGATATCCATAAAATTAGCCTCGGTCTGGAAACGATAGGTCAGCGAGCGGTTGGACTTGATCGCCCACTTCGCGTACATCCCCGGGAGGAGCAGCAGCTTGTCATGGCTTAGCTCATCGGCAAACTGCTGATCGCGCCATGCATAGCCGTGTAGGTAAAGTGAGGGACTGAGGATGATCTTTTTCCACTTGGTCTTATACGTCATTCCGAGATACAGGTCCTGCATGCCAAACTCATTGTTATTGACAAACGCGGCAAAATCGGCTACTGCCCCTTCTTGCCCCATGCTTCCGACGAGGCTTTGGGAGATATTTTGGTAGCCTAAAGCCCAATTGAGGTGGTTGGTGGCGTTGAGGATGTGATAGTAGTTGAAAGCGCCCTCGAGGGTCTGGGTGTGGATCTCCTGATTCTGGAGAAAGCGGTAGGTCTCCTGCTCCATCACCGGAAGAAAATCCCCAAAGGGCTGCCGATTTATGGTCAGGTCGTAGAGCGGATCTTGGAATTTTTTCTCCCAGTTCACTTCCATAGAATAGACACGCTTGGCGCTCGGAGCATGATACCATTCCACTTTTTGCTGCAGACTGTAGGGAGTTCGAGTCTGTAGCGTCGCGAGGTTTTGCTCGATCTCGCCAAAGTTGGAGTTCTGGACGTTGCTGTTGGAGATGTCGGAGACCTTGCCAAAAAAGCTGTATTTAACGTAAGTTTCCTCTTTGGGTGTGTAGTTGACCGCGTATTTGAAAAGGCCCGATTTGTTTTCCACCTGACTGGCTGTCGTGAGCAATTCCTCGTTGTTTTCCCCCGAATTCAGATAGGTGCGATAGGAAGAGCTTCCCAGCTTGTTGTCAGAAGCGGACCCGATGGCAAATCCCGAATGCCTCCATTTTTTACTCGGGTTGTAGTTGAAATTGATCGCGCCGAGATGCGTCTCCAGCGAGGCGGCATTGTCCCGGCTGGCCATAGGAATGCCGAGGTCGTCCGAACTGAGATTCACCCGCGAACCTGCACGGGAACTGAGTCCGGCCATCCCGCCGCTGAAGCGGAAATAATCCTGCAAGGTGAAGGTTTGCTCCCCGACGTTGTTGGTGCCGGCGATCAGGTTGAGATTCAGCTTCGGCGCATAGTAGAAGACATTGGCGTGGCCGAGGTAGCGCTCTTCCAGCCCCCCACCCGCCGTGAGGTCCCCAAAGACCATATTCTTTTTCCCATCCTTCAGCTGGATATTCAGCGCCAGCGTCTCGTCATTGTCCAGCCCTCGGATCGGAGAGATTTCGTTGAAATTTTTCAGCACCTGCACCCGGTCCACGGCATTTGCGGGAAGGTTTTTGGTCGCCAGCTTGGTGTCTCCGTCGAAGAAAGTCTTACCATCGACGAGGACCTTGTTCACTTTTTTGCCCTGCACCTTCACGTCGCCATTGTCGTCGATCTCGAAGCCCGGCAACTTCTCCAGCACATCTCCCAGCTTGCGCTCCGTGCCGGTGGTGAAGGCGTCCGTCTTATAGGTTAGCGTGTCGCCCTTCATCGTGACCGGCATCTCGGATACGACCTCCACGAGTCCCAGTTCGGTGTCACTTTGCTGCAGGATGATCTGCATCTGGACTTCGGAATCCCATTCTGTCACCAGCTTTTCAAATGGAAGGAACCCGACAAAGGAAACTCGAAGCAAATAGCTGCTTCCCGGTGCCAAGGTAATTTTGAACCTACCTTCCTCATTGGTGATTCCAAAGCCGCCGATCGTTTGCGTGCTTTGGTTGATCGCCACCACGTTGGCGTAGGCAATGGGTCGGTTTAGGCTGTCCAACACCTGCCCGATCAGCGGGCGATTTTGGGAAAAAGAACTCAGGGAGATCAGGAAAAAGCCGAGGAAAAGAAAGGTACGGTATAGAAAAGGCATAGTTGGCAAGTAAGAATTATGAAATCAGAAAGTTGAAGTAATGAACTCGATCCAGATAGACTCGGGCCGTCATTGGTAGGAACGAAGCAGTCTATTCCACTCCGTCAAAAAGATTGCTTCAGGGCTTTATACTCTTCGGGCGTGCTTAGCCTCAAGGAACCCTTTGCAATGACGGTTCCGCAACGTCATTGCGAACGCTGTGAAACAATCTCTTAAGCGGTACTCCAACAGGGCAGATTGCTTCACTCCTGCGTCGTTCGCAATGACGGCAAGTCTTGGCTCTTACTTCTAGGTTCTTGGATCTGTCTAGCTACTTGATACTGACGTCTTGCTACTAATTTCCAATCCTGATCGTAAACTGATTCCCCTCGCCTGGCTTGCCTTGGTAGCGATTCATCATCTGCTTCATACCTTCCTCCTGCACCGCGCGAAATTCCTCTCTACTGACCACTTTTCCACGCTTCGGATGCTCTATCTTCACCGGATCCGCGGAGGGATTCAGCTCGATCTTTTCGCAGATCAAGATCCGGCCGGAGTTGTGGACCTCCAGGATCAAGCCGGGGAGGCCAAAGTAGTTTTCAGGTCCATGCGCCACAGGGATCTCCGGTGTAAACCAAGCCACCACCTGGATGGTATCTTTGACCGCTTCCATCTCGGTCATGCCGGTAGAGAACCGCTGCGAATCGATGATTCTGGAGTAAGTGGCCTTTTGGGCCGTATAGTTGCCGATCTTTTTGGTCTCCTCGCTCAGCTCCCATTCGGCAGGCTCCAGGGCATCTTTGATCAGAAATTCCTTTCCCATCACATCCTGCTCCTGCTCATAGGCTTGATCCGCCACGTTTTTGTAAAGCACCCGATCCGCACTTCCCGTATTGATCACCATGGTCATCCCTCCCGACGAGGCGGTGGCTGGCCCGCCGCCCAGGCTTTCGGCTTGCCTCCACATGGATTCTGTTTGGGTAAAGGAAAGAATGTAATCCTTTTCCATCTGCTTTTTGAGCTGGGCCTGGATTTCGGCCATTTGCTCCGGACTAGTCTGAGTACTGTCCATCTGGAACTTTATGGTGCTGGAAGTCTTGTAGTAGGCCCTGCCAGTCAGCCCCTGACCTGAGGCTTCGGTGATAAAAGCTCCCGCGAAAAAGAGCCCTGCAAGTAGTAGTGATTGAAGTTTCATTGTTCGTTTCGTTTATGCTACAAATGAATTGTAAAGGAGAAAATACATGCGTTAAGCACTGTTAACGTCTGTTAAGGGAGTCTTAGGAATCGAAACTGTGGGGATTGAAATCTGCGTGACTTTAACCTCCGATGCTGACTTTCCGCCTATTCGGTCCGCCTGGCTTGCCTTGGTACTGCCCTTCCATGTTTCGGATGCTTTCCTCCTGTATCGCCTGAAACTCCACACTGCTCAGCACTTTGCCCTGCTTTGGCACCCGGATCTCCACCGGATCGGCGGAGGGATTGAGCTCGATCTTTTGGCAGTAAAAAGCCCTTCCTCCGTTGTGGACCTCGAGGATCAGGCCTGGCAGTCCAAAGTAGCTCTCCGGCCCGTGGGCCACTGGAATCTGCGGCGCATACCAGACGGTTATCTGGACAGTATCTTTGACGGCCTCCATCTCAGCCATCCCTGCGGAAAAACGCCTGGAGTCGACGAGCTGAGAATAGGTGGCCTTATATGCGGTATAGTCGCCGATCTGCTTGGTCTCTTCACTCAGCACCCAATCCTCGACAGCCAGCGCATCCCGGATCAAAAAGTCCCTTCCCATAAACTCCTGCTCTTGGGTATAGCTTTGGGTGACCAGGTTTTTATACAGCATGTCGTCCTCCCGGCCCGAGAGACTGATCGTCATTTCGTCCGAAGACTGGGATGTGGCACCTTTATCTAGGCTCGCCACCTGCTGCCAATTGGATTCCGTTTGGGTAAAAGACAGGATAAAATCCCGCTGCCAAGGCTTCTTCATGATCTCATGCGCCTGGGTGATTTCATCCGGACTCATCTCAGCACTGTCTATCCGGATCATGATCTGATTGGAGGCTTGGTAGTAGACCCGTCCGGTCAGCTGGGCGAAGCTGGTGGAGAAAATCAGGGAGAAAACTCCGACGAGTAACAGCAGTTTGGTTTTCATGGCTGGAATGGATTTATTGTTTGTAACTCAAAGACTCCCAAAACAAGCCAAGGCGCTGAAGCAAAAGCGTTAAGCAATGTTAACGAGTGTTAAGCCCTGTTTTTTGGCGCTTTCGAGTCGCCTAATTTAGTGTCGTGGAAAAACTGCAGTTCAAACGTATCGGCATCTTGATCGGCTTCACGCTGCTCCTCAGCATCGGGGTGCAGGCTTGGCGCATGTATTCCCAGTTTAAGATTATCCGGCACCAACTGGTCTTGGACATCCAACAGAGCTTGGACAATTCGTTGGAAAACTATTTTGCAGAAATCGTCAAGACCGACGTGATCCCTGTCAGGGGCCAAAGGCCCGGCCGCCCACCACTCCGGGACTCCATGCGAGTCAATACGGTAGTGACTCGCATGCGCACGGATAGTTCCCAAGGCAGAAAGCGCCTGGTTGTCCATAGCAGCAGTAAGCCTTCTGCAATGACCTTGGATTCTCTGGTTTGGGAGACGAAAGAATCTGATATGGCCCACCAGTTGATGCAGATGGATTCGGTGAAGTTTTTTCAATTCGGAGAAAACTCCGACATGAATGTTTTCTTTGGGAGCAATGCCTCAGACAGCATCGATCAGCTGCATTTCTTCACCAACAAAATCTTGATTTCCATCACCCGAGACTCCTTGGATTTCGATAAGATCAATGGGCTTCTTTTCACCGAACTTCAGAGGAGGGACATTAATATCAACTATCGCTTGGTTCATCTCACGGGGCATTCCGAAGAAGACAGTCTCTTGACTGCCGGAAAAAGTCCTATGCCCTTCAAAACCGTTGCCCGTTCGACTTTCTTGCCTCCGGGCCAGTCGCTCGAGATGTACTTCGAAAACACCGCCCTGACCATCCTCAGACGTGGTTCGGCGGAGGTTTTGACTTCCCTGGTTTTTTTGGGCATCATCGCCTTTGCCTTCTATTACCTCTACCAGACGATCCGAAACCAGAAGGAAATCGCGGAGATCAAGCAAGACCTGATCGCCAACATCACCCACGAGTTCAAGACGCCCATCGCCACCACGCTGTCGGCCATCGAGGGAATTGAGCTGTTTAATCCCGAAAATGACGCAGCAAAGACCAAGCGCTACCTCGGCATCTCCAAGTCCCAGATGCACAAGCTCAACCAGATGGTGGAAAAGCTGCTGGAAACGGCAACCTTGGATTCCGAGCAGGTCGTGCTGAAAAAAGAAAACATCGAGCCGGAGCCGATCTTGCAACAACTCAGAACGAAATTCCAGACTTTGGCGCCGGACAAAAAAATCGAGTTGATCCTCCCCGCCCACTGCAAGACCCTCGAAGCGGACCCTTTTCACTTCGAAAATGTACTCTCCAACCTCCTCGACAATGCCGTGAAATACGGCGGAAACGAGATCAGAATTTGTCTGGACCAAAACGGACTGAACAAGATCCGAATCCACGACAACGGGGGAAATATTAACTCAGACCAAAAGGAACGGGTTTTTGAGCAGTTTTACCGCATCCCAAAGGGCGATCTCCACGACGTGAAGGGCTTCGGCATTGGGCTGTATTACGTGAAAAAAATCCTGGAAAAACACGGCGGAAAGATCGAACTGGAAACCGGGCAACACTCCACCACCTTTATCACCTATTGGCCATGAGCAAGATCAGCGTACTTCTTGCTGAAGACGAAATTGCCCTCGGGACGATCATCCAGGAGAGCTTGGAGAGTCGCGATTTTCGCGTTCGGCTCTGTGAGGATGGGCAAAAAGCTTGGGAAGCCTATGGGCAGGAAAAGCCGGACATCTTGGTCTTGGACGTGATGATGCCCAGGAAGGACGGTTTTACGCTAGCCGCCGAGATCCGCAAGACTGACCCCTACACCCCGATTATCTTCCTCACTTCCAAAAGTCAGACCGAGGACGTCGTCAAGGGATTTGGGCTGGGTGCCAGCGACTACGTACGCAAGCCCTTCAGCATGGAGGAACTGATCGTGCGCATCAAAGCCCATCTAGATCGCCTCCGTACGCGACAAGCCCAGAGCGATTGGATTGGATTGGGGAAATATGAGTTTCACCCTACCCGCCAAATACTGAAGCTGGCCGAAGAAGAATCCCCGCTCACCGCCCGGGAAAGCCAACTGCTGCAGATGCTCCTCGAAAACGCCAACGACATCACCGACCGCACGCTGATCCTCACCCAGATCTGGGGCTCAGACGACTTCTTCAACGCCCGCAGCATGGACGTCTTCATCACCAAGCTCCGCAAAAAACTCCAGGACGATCCGGCGATCCAGATCCTGAATGTGCGGGGGTATGGGTTTAAGTTGGTGTGTTGAGGGAATGCCGTCATCGCGAGGAGGAGGAACTAGAGCAAAGCAATCTTCCCTTTCGATTTTCTTTAAAAAGATTGCCGCGCGGTCCAAAAAATCCCGACTCAATCCCCATAAGAACCTCACCGGTTCCCCGAAATAATCGGGGCAGGCAGTGCAACAGCGGTTTCATTGTTCGTGCTTCGCGCAACGAAAACCTAGTTGTTAGTGACAGTTTTTGACTCTAAAACATTTTTAAAATCTGTTTTGAAAGTTTCAAAATCGAAGTATTTAATTTTTTTATGATTTTTAATTTTTTCAAGAGACTCAATTAATGCTTCAGTAATTACTCTTTTTAAGTCTTGACTCAGTAAATGAATAGTTTTGGAATAATCAAATTTTATATCATATTGCAAACACTTATCTTTATTATATCTAATTCTACGCTCTTTAAAAAAAAAAATCAAACTCAGGTTTTACACAAATTATCCCAATATACATTTCATTGATATCACTTCCGTAGCTTTTATTCGCTAAAAAGTTTTTCAATAAAATTGATAAATCATGTATGATCGAGTTTTGTTCGTTGGAAAAATTACTTTCTAATGTTAATGCAAATTTCATGATGTATAGTAAAGGCGCGATTAAATTGCCACTAACGAGCAGGGCTTTGTGCAGTAGCGGTATTCCGTGTTTCGTCTGCCCCGAACTGCTGCTGATAAATGTACAAAAAGTTGATGTTTATTTCTATTGTTCATCTGCATTCGGTCAGCCAAAACCGAAGATGATTAGCGAACCTGCTGTTGATGCTGCGTTTCGTCCGCCGCTATTGCACAAAACCCCATGTTGCCTGCTGGCTTTTGTGTTCGTCAACGTTTCATAAAAAATTCAATCAAACCTAAAATAGTTGTTACTACAAGAACTAACGCTGCAAATATTCCTTTGTTATACTCTAGTACTCTTACAGAAATCATCTTGATGAAAAATAGTAAAATGGAAAAAACTATGAGTAAAACTGAAAGAACAAAAATCGGAAAAAATATAATAATGAGCCAAACTATATAAAGCGAAAAGACAAGCGTAAGGCAATTTAGAATTGTTAGTAGTATTAATAAAATTGAGCCTATTCCCGTAGGTAGTTGAAATACATCAACACACAGATAGACGATAAAGTATATCAGCAAATTATAACCAGCGTACACAGTTATCAAAATGATATATCTCAGGATGAATTTATACGCATTACTTGCATCAATGAGGAAGTTTGGTAAGTCCTCCCAGATATAATCGTCAAATATGCTATTTATGAACCTCACACCGTATGCAAATGCGGCATACAAAAAATATTGCAGGTACTTTACCTCTTTCACGAGTGCCCAAAAAATTTTGATTTCCGTCCAAAATTTGTAAAGCAAAAATGCTACTAAGAATGAACAGCCAATTATTGCTAATACAAGCCTAAGGTCATCCTTTTTTAGGAATGAGAGCCACTTTATAGGATTTAGCTCCTTGATGTAAGAGTAGAATGACTTGAACGACTTCTCAATTGCATCTTTCTGCTTTTGCAAAAAAAGAAAATCTGCAACTTTTGTGAGCAGTAGAAGCAGTCCAATAATAAATGCAATATGTACTGTGTTATTCATTTGCAGTTTATTGGCTTAGGTTGAAAGCTTGCAGGCAACATCCGTATAAGTCCCACTCTTTTCCGAGTGTCGTGTATATCCGTTTGGGACGGAGCGACTTCCGAACGTTTTGCTCTTCAAATTAAATCATTTCGGAATCCAGACCAAGAGCAAATGGGGGATTTGGGATTTACAATCCCAAATCGAGAACTGGCAGGGAGAACTTTACCAAAGTTCGGAACTTTGGAAAAGTTCTTATCCGCCTACCGTAGCAATCCCATCCCTACAAAACCGGCTACTTCTGCGCCTCCTTATAGATCGCATCCAGTAGCGATCCTTCCTGCTTGGTGTCGTTGCCCAGCTCCCAAAACATGATTCCCCCGATCCCCTTTTCCATCGCATAGCGGGTTTTCAATGCCACAGAAACCGTGTCATCGTAGGACAGCATCAGACTATCGGTCGCATTGTACATGTAAGGGGCTTGAGCTTTGTCATCCCAAAACCGTACGAAGTTGCTGTCCGCCTCATACTTTTCCCGAATGGCATGATAGGCCATCCAGCCAATGTGCAAGCCTCCGCTGAGTTGGTAGAGTCCGTTGTTGGTTGGCGGCACACCTTTCCAAACCCGTCCGTAAAATGCTCCACCGATCACGATTTGCTTCGGATCTACGCCCTTTTCGATCAGGAAGTCCACGATCTTTTGCGCCGAACGAGGGTCTGAATCCGGGTTGTCTCCACTTTTATATAGACTATCCAAACGCGCTTGGAAAGGCGTTCCCGCGATATCTGTATTCTTCACATCGCCCAGTGGGGTGTGGTGTCCCGTGTAGATCGACACGCCGGAGACCTGATCGTAGGTCATCACGTTGGTGTAGTCGGCGTACTTCATTACCTCGTTTACCTCGATAAAATCATAGTAACGCTTCCAACCGGCGGAAGCAAACGTCAGGAGCTTGGTCGTTTCGAAAGTGTCCAGCATCTCCCGCAGGCCTTTCATCAGCGCGGTAAAGTTCTTCGTATCCTCGGGCCTGGCCTTGGTACCCGCACCGGAAATCCCCGGATACTCCCAGTCCATGTCCATCCCATCGAGCTGATAGGTCTCAATAAAGGTCTTCGCGCTTGCGACGAATTTCACCCGGCTTTCCTCCGTCAGAGCCATATCGGAAAAGCCATCCGCTCCCCAGCCGCCGATGGCGATCATTACCTTCAGATCTGGATTTCGCTCCTTCTGCTGGACCAAAGCCTCCAGTTTTGGTCCAGCTACCTCTGGCTTGCCAAACTTCATCTCCCCATCGATCACATGGGCAAAGGAATAGATGATATGGGTCAATTTCTCTACCGGCACCTCCTCCGGCTTAAAGTTCCGCTCGGGAACATAGTAGGCCATGATGACCGGCTTGATCGTAGAGGCTTCGGCACCAGCCTCTGAGGACTTTTCCGAAGGAGAACAGGCCCAGAATAGTGTAAGGGCAAAAAACGATAGGAGATAGTTGTGTTTAGTGGTCAAAGCAGATCTTGTTATAGTTGATAGATATTTTTAAATAAGACAATCTACTTATCTTATTTTTTCAAAAATCTAATGACGCGAATATTTCCCGTACATGAAATCAAAATCCGATAAAAGTCCGGATTCTTACACGAATCACTTAGCTTAAAGCACCGACCTCTTTCGCTGCCCTATGCACATCCGAAAAGCACAAATTGAAGATTCCGATGCGATTGCCACATTGCTCATGCTCGCGACTGGCGAAGTCATTCGCCGATTGATCGGAGAGAACAATCAGGCCAGGGCACAGGATCTCCTCCTTCATTTTGTCAAAAAGCCGTACAACCAATACTCCCATCATAACTGCTACGTGGCAGAACAGGATGATCAAATTGTTGGGGCCTTGCTCGCTTACGACGGCGGTAACTTGGCGGCACTACGGGAGCCTTTTCTGGCCCACGTTCGCCAGCACTTCAATCCCCTGGCAACTGTCGAAGACGAAACCCAATCGGGGGAATTTTACATCGACTCGATTGTCGTATCACCAGCGCATCAAGGGAAAGGCATCGGGTCTCAGCTGCTCCAGCATCTGATCCAGGAAAAAGCCATCAACCAAGGCCAAACGCTCGGATTGTTGGTGGACAAAACCAATCCCTCGGCGAAGAAGCTTTACCTCAAACTGGGCTTCAAGACTGTCGGCAAAAAGACGCTGCTTGGCCTCGAACTGGAGCACTTGCAGCTGAAAGGATAAAAGCCAGTTACCATATTGTAGTTTTTATTACAGTATTTTTTGATACGGTAAAATATTCGTATTTTTGTGCTATGAGATTCTACAATAGGGAAAAGGAACTTGATCAACTGCGTAAAATCCGTGAGCGCTCAACCCAATCCGCCCAAATGACCGTGGTGATTGGACGTAGGAGGATCGGCAAAACCAGCCTGCTCAAAAAAGACATGGAAGGCCAGGTAGCCGTCTATCTCTTTGTGGCAAAAAAAAGCGAAGCATTACTCTGCCAAGAATTTGTTGAGGCGGTAAGAAACACCCTTTCAGTCAACCTTTTCGGAGAAATCACACGGTTCAAGGATTTTTTCGCTTGGGTGATGGAGCTGTCCCAAAGCAGGAATTTCACCTTGGTCTTGGATGAATTCCAGGAATTCAAGCTCATCAATCCCTCGGTTTTCAGTGAAATCCAGAACATTTGGGACTCGCAGAAAGAGACGAGCAAACTCAACCTGATCTTTTGTGGCTCGGTGTACTCGATGATGAAGGACATCTTCGAAAACGCAAAGGAGCCTCTTTTTTCCCGCGCCACTGCAAAACTGACCATCAGGCCTTTTGGGGTCCAAGTCCTGAAGGAAATCCTCGCAGATGCCAATCCAGCTTACAGCCAAGGTGATTTGCTTGCATTTTTCTCCCTGACCGGTGGGGTAGCCAAGTACGTGGAAAACTTCGTCTCTGCCGGTGCGCTGACGCTAGACGGCATGTTGGCGGAGATTTTCTCGGCAAATTCCCTGTTTCTTGAAGAGGGCAAAAACACGCTTATCGAGGAATTTGGCAGAGACTACACCACTTATTTCTCCATTCTCTCCCTGATTGCATATTCGAAGACATCCCGACCCGAGATCGAATCGATCCTGGAGACCAGTGTGGGACCATTTTTGGAGAAGCTGGAGTCCGACTTTGGGATTATCAAAAAAGTCCGCCCCATCCTCGCCAAGCCCACAGGCAGATCCGTCAAATACGAGATAGTCGACAATTTCCTTTCCTTTTGGTTTCGCTTTGTCTTCAAAAATTTCAGTGCGGTGGAGATAGGAAACTTCGATTTCCTAAAAACACAAGCACAAAGTGGATTCCCCACTTTTTCGGGTAAGATGCTGGAACGTTACTTTGTGGAAAAATTCAAAGAAAGCAATCGCTTCTCGGAAATCGGCACCTATTGGGAGCGAGGCAACAGCAATGAAATCGACTTCGTGGCCGTCAATTCGGCAGAGAAACGTGCTGTTTTTGCAGAGGTAAAAGTCAACGCAGCCAAGATCAATTTGGACACTTTGAGGCAAAAGTCCCAGAGTTTAGCCACCCAGTTTCCTGGCTACGAGCTGGAATACTTGGGCCTTTCTCTAGCAGACATGTGAATTCACTCACCAAGCATGATGCAGGCTGACCTGTAGCTGGTTTTTGGCCCAGTTATTCGTGGTCTGCCTCATCCATCCGAGTTGAGTTCGCAGTCGATCCCCAAGTCCATAGCCCATGCCTAGGTAGGTTCGATTTCTGTCAAAAAACTCGACACTTACATCTCTACCGATATCCTTTTGTCCATTGATGAAGATCTCGTTGTAAAGCGCCACATAGAGCGTGTTTTTCTTCAATTCCTTGGCATTGAGAGGCACATTCACAAAGAGATTGTAGCGGTAGCGGGTGCGAAAGTCCTGATACTCCACCCAGCGCTGCTCGTAGCGGAAGCGATGGGTAAGCAAAAAACGCCCGCCGACCTTTTGGGGAATCAGCGCCTCCTGATAGATGCGGTTTTCCAAGACCACTTCTCCCCCGTCTCCAAAGGCCCCGGAACTTACATTGGCATACCCCAGCGTAAAGGTAACACTGGTATTGTTTGGGGTATACGTCAAGCCCGAGCGGAGCAGCAACTGCTCCTTGTCTCCCCCCAAATCCCAGGATCGATATTGAAAATCCCCCTGCACACCCCAGGGACTGTCCCCGAAACGGTGGGTGAAAAAATACATGTACCAGGCTCCCAACTGGTCTTCATCGAAACTTGCCTGTCCCCATGCCATGGGGGAGCAACTTAATAGAAGGAATAGGGCAATCAACTTTTTCATCTTAATGGATTGGGTAAAAAGGCAGCAGGATCACCGCCTACTCGTGAGAATAAGTCCCTCCTCTAGGAACAGGTTTTCTATTTCTGAAGTGGTAAACGGGCGTCGGTGTTTTTCCAAAAATCCGCCAACTTGGTCCTCAGCTCCATCACAACCAACGGAAGCTCCTTGGACAGGTTGTGCTCCTCCATGGGATCATTGCTGAGATCAAAGAGCTCCGACTCAGTACCGTCAAAGTAGTAGATCAGCTTGTAGTCCCCTGACCGTACCACCGAGTGGGGCGTCACATTGGGAGAACGATAATGAGGAAAATGCCAAAACAGGTCTCGCTCCAGGCTTTGCTGTGTGCCAGTCAGCACCGGCCAAAGGCTTTCACCTTCCAGCTCGGGTTGGTCTGGATTTTCACCTGCCAGCTCCAATACCGTGGAGATCCAATCCATCGAGATCGTAGGGACTTCCGAGGTAACTCCAGCAGGAACCGTACCTGGCATGCTCACAATCGTCGGGATGCGGATTCCCCCTTCGTAGGGATAGCCCTTGTATTCTCTCAGACCGATATTCCAAGTGATGGGGTTGGATTTATTTCCAATCAAACCGCCATTGTCTGAGGTGAAGATCACCAGGGTGTTCTCCCTAAGACCATTTTGATCCAAATAGTCGAGCAACTTGCCGACGTTGGCATCGAGATTTTCAATCAGCGCAGCATAGACAGGATTTCTTTGAACTCCCGGCGCCCTGGCTTTGTACTTTTCTACCAGATCAGCAGGCCCCATGATCGGTGTATGGACGGCATAGGGTGCCCAGTGGACGAAGAAAGCTTGGCCGGGATGTGCATCCAAAAAGCCAATCACCTCATCCGACTCCCGGTCTGTCAAAAACTCGCCAGTCTTGCGTGGAGGCAGGTTTTTGATGACATAAAATTCACTGGGCGTTTTTGGCAAGTACGGATCAAAATAGCTCGGCGGCTGGCCGAGGTCGTTGCCTCCGACATTCACATCAAAGCCCTGATCCTCGGGATGCATACCCTCGTCGCCCAAATGCCACTTGCCCACGTGCAGCGTCGCGTAGCCGAGGGGCTTCATCCGCTCGGCAATCGTCACCTCTTCGAGAGGCAAAAAGCCCTGTATCTTGGGCGTTTTCAGAGGTTTGTCCGCAAACTCCTCGTATTCCCCGGGCAAACCCGACGTGGTGACACCCTGAAACTTGGCGCGAATCCAATCCGTGATCCCGATCCTCGCCGGATATTTCCCGGTCATCAAGGCCGCCCTTGAAGGCGAGCAGATGTGCGCCGCCGCATAGGACTGGGTGAAAAGCATACCCTCTGCCGCGAGCTGATCGAGATGGGGTGTTTCATAAAAATCGCTTCCAAACACCCCCAAATCCGTAGCTCCCAAATCATCCACATGAATCAGGATTACGTTGGGTTTTGCTTGCTTTTGGGAAAATGACTGGCTACTTAAACCCACCAGCGAGAGACAAATCAAAAATATTTTCATGCCCTTAATTAAAAGAAAAAGTCCGGAATTCCGGACTTAAATTGATACCAAAGGCCTCTGGGCCTTTTCTAGACAGCCTCAATTGACCATTGAAAGCCGATTTATTACAAATTCTTCCTATTCAACTCCTCCACCGCATAATTCGCAGCTCGTGCTGTCAGCGCCATAAAGGTCAAGGTAGGATTCTGAGTGGAAGTACTGGTCATACAGGCACCATCGGTCACAAATACATTTTTGCAATGGTGCAATTGATTCCATTCGTTGAGGAGGGAAGTTTTTGGATCTTTGCCCATACGTACACCGCCCATTTCGTGGATATCCGAACCGGGCAAAGCACCTGAATCTTCCACTTTGATATTGGTGAAACCGGCTTTTTCATACATCGCAGTTTGTTGTTCGATGAAGTCAGCCACCATCTTATTGTCATTCTCTTTCCATTCCACCGAGAGAATGATCTTTGGAATCCCATATTTATCGACTTGATCGGTGCTGAGTCGGACGTGATTATCCTCCACTGGGACAGTTTCACCCTGCATCCAAGCAGCCATCCCCCAGTGATCGTTCAATATTTGGTTGAGGAGATTGTCCCGTAGTTCGTCGCCGATCATGTCGGTATCGGAACTCATCCCACGACCTCCGGACATACCGATGGAATAACCTCTTAAGAAATCTGTTTCCTGTTTGAACACATTTCGGAATCTCGGTACGTAGGCGTGACCCGCATGTCGGCCTTCCTGTTTTTTATCCAAAAAGCCTTCAAAAGTCGCATAGCCTTTTCCCCGGTAATTATGCGAACCCAAAAACTTCCCCATCAGCCCTGAGTCATTTCCTATTCCTTCGGGAAAACGAGAAGATTTAGAATTCAGCAGGATCGAGTTGGAAGCGATCGTTGAGGCATTCACAAAAATGATTTTAGCATAAAAATCCATCTCATCTCCGGTTTCCCGATCGATGATTTTGACTCCTGTTGCCTTTTCCTTGGCATCATCGTAGATCACCGAATGAACGATCGAATCTGGTCGAATGGTCAAGTTTCCGGTCTTTTCAGCCCAAGGCAAAGTAGAAGCATTGGAACTGAAATAGCCTCCATACACGCAACCCCGGTTACACATCGTCTGATTCTGGCACTTTATTCTACCCTGCTGCCTATGAATTTCCTGAGGGTCAGTCAAATGAGCACATCGGCCTTGAATTAAATATCGATTGGTGAAATTCGTCTTCAGTTGCTCCTTGTAATAATTTTCGATACAACTCAATTCAAATCCAGGCATAACTTCTGAATCCGGCAATTCTGCAAGACCATCCTTAGCCCCCGCAATCCCTGCAAATTTCTCCACGTATTCGTACCAAGGATTCAAATCTTTTACACGGATTGGCCAATCCACCGCAAAACCGTCCCGAGCCGGACCTTCAAAATCAAAATCTGACCAGCGCTGGGTTGCTCTAGCCCATAGCAGCGACTTGCCGCCCACATGGTAACTTCTCCACCAGCGAAATGGCTTTTCAAAAATCACTGGCTGCTCATCTTCAGACATGGCCCACTGCACTGTTTCCTCCCGTTTCCAAGACCAATCTGCCAAACCAGCACGCTTTTCAAGGGGAATATTTCCTCTAAACTCAAATTCCCAAGGCGCTTTTGAGGCCGTAGGGTAGTCTTCGATATGACGCACCATACGACCACGATCCAAGACAAGGGTTTTGAGACCGGCATCGCAAAGTTCTTTTGCAGCCCAGCCACCTGAAGCCCCCGATCCGATGACGATGGCGTCGTAGGTGTTCGTTTGTTTGGCTTTCAGGTTTAGGTTTGACATAGCATTTTGGGTTTTTGATTTTAGGGAAAGAAAAGTAACAAATGTCCAGAAAGATAGAATGTTACCCGTGTAAAAAACGCTGAAAAAACGGGATCAGGACAACGTTCAAAACACCAATTGACTTATCTCGATTCTTTCAAATGGATTCAGAACAAGGAAATCTTGTTCTCCGGTAATCAAAAAATCTATTTTGTCGTCCAAGGCCGGCTCTCTACAGACATCTACTTGTCATGCTTTGACCTCGGAAGTACAGACTCAAGTTCATGCAAAGTATCGTTGGAATAAAGAGCAAAGCATTTCCCAAAATCGGATAATTACACTTTGTCGGCGGGCACATCCACACATCCGCGGTAAAATCCCGGCGCAACTTGGTGCCCTCTATATTCCACCATTACTTCTTTCACTGTTGTAAAACCCATGATCGTATTGGATCGCATCAGGTTGTAAAACTTCTTTTCGTCCTCATTTTCAGAAGAATTTAAGGCCAATAGTGCGGCTTCTTTTTCAGCCGAAGAAAGGTCCAAAAAGCCGGACTTAAGCAGCGACTTCAACTGAGTTTTGATGAGATCCTGGTCTTCCTTTTCGTAGCATTTTTCGAAAAGCTTGATCAAAAACTGGTCTGTCCCGGTGCTGATTGCGCCTATGGGTTTGGCATCAGGTGTAGGCAAAATCGGAGGATGGCCTTGCGGGATAAAAGCATCGGCGACGGCGGTGATCATCCGCTCCTCGTCAAAGCTGAAAAACCCTTCGTGAGTGAGCCGATCCGCAATCTGCCATTTCCAGTCGACCAAAGCCAATCCGGCAATGCCAACTCCAGTTGCACCGAGAATTTTGAGGGATTTACGTCTGTCCATGGTTTTGATATTTTGGGAGATAACGAGGTGACAAGATACCTTTTTATAGAAAAGCCAGAACGGAAATCAGGACAGAAATCCATCAGTGGAATCCCTATCCTGATTCGGATTATCGATCGGAGTAGTTGAAAGAAAGTCCGATGGACAGGTAGTAACGAAACACGTGATCTTGGGAGTTGCTGGAGATCCCAAGGGTAATCGGCCCGAGGATAGACGCATAGCTTACGTCGGCTCCGTACCCGAAATAGTAGTCGTCCTGAAACACCTTGTCAGGCCAGTCGACTTCGTTGAACGCATACTGCTGGCTATACCCCATCCAGTTCATCCCTGCTCTGAAGTAAATCTTATGGATTGGCACAAACTGAAAATCCGCCCCAAGTTTCAGGAAGTTGGGCGTCTGAACTTCGGCATAGTTCAGTCCCCAGAACGGAGTATCATCAAAGCGCACATTCTGGTACCCCCCAACATAAAAGTCCTGGAAAATCTTGTCTCCTTCCTCTTGTGAGAAAACGACTCCCACAGCCACCGAGGGCTTAAACTGGAAGCGATGACCGAGCGATAAAAACTTGGAATACCGCCCGTAGATCACCCCATGACCCGAGGGAGTCAACTGCTCGACTATATTCTCCACGGCCGACACCGGCACCTCAACCTGCTCGCCATCCACATCAAGTGTCACAGAATCTACCCCCGACACCAAGTTCACACCGATCCACTGCTTCAGATTAAACGTTGTTTGGATCAATCCCTCGGCGCCTTTCGTGGGATAGTTTCGGTCATTTTGGGAGTTTCGATAATACCTAAACCTCATCCCCAGGGATCGTTGGTAGGCGTTTTTCAAATCATCCGACACGATGTTTCCAAAGCGATATTTGGCTTTGATATTTTCGAAAATACCTCCAAAAGTAAATGATTCTTTCAACGACGAGGTGGAAATCATCTGAGCTTCCATTCTTGTATTTTTGGAAACAAACACATTGTCCTCTTCACCGTCGACGTAAGAGGGTATTTGCTGATTGAGGTAATTTGCCCGAAAGTTGAAGGCGTATTTTTTATCCCCGCCCACATATTTATAGTGATCAATTCTAAACTTTGGATTTTGGCTGATGTCGCCGATAAAGAGTGTTCGGGAGGATTTGCCTATAAAATCCCGCGCAGTGAAATTGAGCAGAATACCTGCGGAAAATTGGTTATCGTAGTGAAATGCGACATTCAACAGTTGTTTGGGCTTTTCCTTCACTCGAATCAAAAGCGAAAAATGCTGCCCCACTTCATGGACTAGGCTATAATCCACTTTGTAAAAGCCATTCATCCCAAAGACTCGGTTGATCCCATCTCGAATATCCTCACGGGAGACCTCCTTTCCAGGCTCGATTCCCAGCTTAGAGATGATTAGAGATGTCGGAAAGATGCCGTTGCCGCTCACTTCAATCTTGTCAAAGGTCATCGGCAAACCTTCCAAGCCGATCCCGGGAGACAATCTTGAAATCCCCAGACTATCGGCCATTTTCTGAAACTTTGGATAAAAAGCTTCGCCTGTCTTATCCCCTATCTTCAAAATCGCATCATAATCCCCAAAACTTGCGGTCCCGTATGGCCCCAAATCCGGCTTGATGTAGATATCGGTGTTCTCGATGTTTTCTCCCGTGACACCCAGAGAGGAGGCCATTGCCAGCTGCATCAGGATCGCCCCAAAACCATCGAGTTTATCTGCAGCCAAAAAATTTTCATCGCTGACATTGACTCCGATGACAAAATCCGCCCCCATCGCCTTTACCACATCGACCGGAAAATTGTTGACTACACCGCCATCCACGACCATCGTACTATCTAACTGAAATGCCGTAAAAGCAGTCGGAATGGCGATACTCGAACGGATAGCATCATGGAGATATCCCTTATCAAAGACGATCGCCTTGCCGGTACTGATATCCGTGGCAATGCACCGAAAGGGAATCGGGAAGTCGTCGAAGGTGGCGTACTTGCTGGCCGGCCAGGTGAAATAGTGTAGTGTTTCGGATAGTACTTGGCCTTCGATCAGACCCGACGGAAGGCTTATCTTTCCCTCCTTCATCGGCAGTTCTAGCAGGTAGCGATTGTAATATTCCTTTTCTTCAAAAGCAATCTTTTCAAACCCCACCCGATTTGAAATAATCAACTCCCAATCAATAGATCGGATGATTTCTTCGAGTTCATCCGCATTGTAACCCAGAGCATACAGGCCGCCGACCACCGAGCCCATGCTCGTACCGACCACATAGTCCGGGCGGATGCCCGCTTTCTCCATCGCACGGATCACGCCCACATGTGCCATGCCTTTGGCGCCACCGCCGCTGAGCACCAAGCCGATTTTCGGAGGCTCAGTGTCCATCCGTGAATTTTGAAAAGCTTCGCCTTTGATAGCAAACCCGCTGAAAGCGCACCAAACCCCACATACCAGCCCAAAGCAATTTCTCATTCTCAATCCTACTTTGGGTTTATTTTCTATAATCCAGCGGAGCCTTACGATCTCCTACCAACGCGTTGTATGTAAAATCGTCCCCTCTTCTTTTGTTCAATTCTTCCAGCGCTTTGCCAGTCACTGAGGGATCCTTGAAGATATCCATTGCCGTCAGGGTCATCGTCTTGGCGGCTACTACCATCCCTTTTTGCCCGATGCTCATGCCTCCGGCCGCCACGGCCTGCCAGGTATGAGCAGAAGTACCCGGTACCCAGGTGGCGGTACCCAAACCGACTGTCGGCACGAGCCAGCTGATGTCCCCCACATCGGTGGATCCTCCTCCACCTTCCTCTGACACGACAAAGGGTGCGATCTTAGCAGCATCGTCCGGACTTACTTTCACACCAGCAGGATAGGTTTTGATGATATCTTCGGCAAATTTCTTTTCCTCGGGGGTATAGGTTACTCCACCGACTAGCTCCAGGTTTTTATGCATGATACGAGCAAGCGTCTCGTTGGGCAAAAGATTGTAAACCCCATTGATCACCTCATATTCCATGCGGGTTTGAGTGCCCAGCGCGGCTCCCTCGGCAGTTTTTACCATCCGTTCAAAAATCTCCTTCACGACCATCGCATTGGGATGGCGGACATAGTGGTAGGATTCAGCAAAAGCAGGGACCACATTAGGTGCTTCCCCACCGCGGGTGATTACATAGTGCATTCGGGTTTCCATTGGCACATGCTCGCGCATCATGTTCACCATGAAGTTCATGGCTTCTACTGCATCCAAGGCGGATTTGCCTCGTTCGGGAGCCGCTGCCGCATGGGAAGCTTCGCCGTAAAATCTGAACTTGGTCGAGATGTTCGCCAGGGAAGACGTCGCGCCAGCCGCATTCTGAGAACTTGGGTGCCAATGAATCATCGTATCTACGTCTTTGATCAGTCCGGCACGGGCGATGTAGACTTTTCCTCCCCCGCCTTCCTCGGCCGGAGTTCCATATACCCTGATCGTCCCTGCGATGTTGTTTTCCTTCATCCACTCCATGACAGAGATCCCAGCGGCGACCGAAGCAGCGCCAAACAAATGGTGTCCACAGGCATGTCCTGCCCCTCCCTCGACTACAGGATTTCGAACGGCTACGGCCTGTTGCGAAACACCCGGCAGGGCATCAAACTCCGCCATGATCCCGATCACCGGCTTGCCTGATCCGTATTCTGCCACAAACGCGGTGGGAATGTCGGCAACTCCGGCGGTCACCGTAAATCCGGCATCAGCTAGGGTCTTTTGCAAAAGCGCAGAGCTGTTGGTTTCGAGATATCCCAGCTCGGGATTGCTCCAAATCTGCCGGGCGATATCCCCGTAAAAATCAGCTTTGGAATCGAGCTTTTTCAACACTTCATCTTGGCCAAACAGCGGCGAAAACGATAACAGAACTAAGAGCGGAAGTAGGTATTTTTTCATGTAAGGTTGGTTTTCCGGCAAAGTACTAATTGTTGCCAAATGAAACAGGAAATAAGCGGCCAAATGGTGATCTTGGCTGAGCTTCGGTACAAGCCTTTTCAAGGAAGGAAAAATTAGGTTTTTTGATTTAAAAAAAATATTTACAACCCATTAGTTTTCAGTCAATAAGAATATTCCTAAATTTTAAGATCCAACCTAAAATCTAAAATGAAAAAACTTTTGAAAGTGCTCGCATACCTTTTTGGAGCCCTAATCTTGCTAGTGATCGGCGCATTCGCATTTCTCCAACTTGGATTCCCAAAAGTAGATCCCGCAGAAGAGATCACCATCGAATATAGTCCTGACCGAATCGAGCACGGCGCTTACCTAGCGAACCACGTGACGATTTGCATGGATTGTCACTCTATACGGGATTTCTCACTGTTTTCAGGCCCTCCAGTACCAGGAGAATTAGGTGGGGGTGGCGAAAAATTTGACCACTCCATCGGTCTGCCCGGGGTTTTCTATTCAAAAAACATCACTCCTCACGGGATATCCGACTATACAGATGGAGAACTTTACCGACTGATTACCACCGGGGTGACCAACGACGGCAGGCCGATGTTTCCATTGATGCCCTATTCCTATTATGGCAAGATGGATCCTGAAGACATCTATGACATCATCGCCTACCTTCGTTCATTGCCAGCAATTGAAAATGACATACCCGATTCCAAGGCAGATTTTCCGGTCAGTTTGATCTTGAGAACGATCCCACAAAATGCAGAAATGACCAAAAAGCCTGACCCATCAGACCAAGTTGCCTATGGTGCCTACATGATCAACGCTGCCGGATGCAGAGAATGCCATACCCAAGTGAGTCCTCAGGGTACTATTATCCCCGAAGTAGCCTACGCCGGCGGCAGGAGCTTTCCATTTCCAGACGGCTCGATCGCGACGTCTTCCAATCTGACCTCCTGCCCAGATACCGGATTGGGAAACTGGACAGAAGAGATGTTCGTGAGTAGATTCAAGCAATACACCGATTCTGGCTATGTCAACCCAAAAGTTGCTCCTGGTGAATTCAACACCATCATGCCTTGGATGATGTATGCGGGTATGGAAGAACAGGATTTGAAAGCGATCTTTGCTTACTTAAAAACTGTCGCTCCGATCAAGAATCAAGTGGTGAGATTTACTCCCGGAGAATAATCATCTTCGGTAGACTTTAACTAGCGGCTCCATATTTTGGAGCCGTTTATGTTTGCGGTTATTCCTTGGTATGGATCTGGTACCACCGATTGCTACGGGAAGGATGCTTATTTTTAACAAAAGAAAGACAAATAAAACTTCCTTTAACCCGCGCCTATTCGTTTTTTAATACTGCTATGAAATCCTCCAGAAGAAAATTTATCGCACAATTAGGAGCACTTGGCGCAAGTACGGGATTGGCGGGTATAGCCGTGGCTACGCAAAACCGAGAATCAAAAAACCGGAGAATCCCTCAGCCGTTTACGCTGACCATCTTCCAAACTACCGATGTGCACTGCCAGATCCATGCCCATGACGAGTTGTTTTGGGAGGATGAAAAAGCCGTCTTCCGCAAAACCGGAGGATATGCCAACCTGAAAACGTTTCTGGATCAGCAAAGAAAAAAGATAGAACACAGCTTCCTAATCGATACCGGGGATATGTTCCAGGGTTCGGAGCTATCGGTAAAAACCACCGGAGAGGCGATGATTCCGATCTTGAATGCGCTGGACTACGACCTTTATCTCCCCGGAAACTGGGAAGTGGTCTACTACAAAAAAACGATGCAGCACCTGCTGGGATCCTTGACTGCTCCGAAGGTTTGCGCCAACATGTACCACGACGCCGGAGACGGAAAAAAAGGGGAATTGATCTTTCCTCCCTACCATATCTGGACTGTAAACGGTGTCAAGATTGGATTTCTTGGGTACACCGATCACTTGGTTCCCATCCGTCAATCTCCCAACTACAGCAAGGGAATCGTCTACACGAAGCCGGAAGAGAATTTGGCTCACTATGTCGATGTGTTGAAAAAAAAGGAAGAATGTGTCTTCATCGCGATTATAGCCCATCTCGGACTTTCTCAGCAAATCTCTCTTGCCAATCACCCGGCCTGCAAAGGAGTAGACTATATCCTGGGAGGTGACACGCACGAGCGCGTCCGCAAACCGATTCAAGCCAAATTTGCCAAAGTCGTCGAACCGGGAGCCTTTGGCTCTTTCGTGGGAAAATTGAAATTGCACATCGAAAACGGAAAGGTTGTCAACGACTCCTACGAATTGATGGAAGTAGACGCCATCAAATACCCGGAAGCGCCAGAAATGAAGCAGCTCATTTCAAAGAATGAAAGTCCCTATCTGGAGAATATTCAGCAAGTGGCGGGTTATAGCACCCTCCCGCTTTACCGGTATTTCGTGATCGAAAACACGATCGACACGATGATCTTGGAAGCCATCAGCTGGCAGATTCCGGAGGTGGACATTGTGCTTTCTAATGGTTTCCGTTTCTGCCCCCCTCGATCGACTCCCGACCACACCGGCAACATCCCGATCACGAACGGGTTTATTTTTGACATGCTTCCGGTCGACAGCAACATCCGAACGGGAAAAGTCACCGGAAAACAAATCAGCGAATGGCTGGAACGTGAGCTAAACAATGTTTTTGCTGCAGATGCTTCCCAGCGGTTTGGGGGATGGGTGATCAAATTCAAAGGGATGGAAGTGAAGTTCAATGCCTTCGGAGTAGAAGGCAGGCGAGTCCAATCCGCCTTGGTACACGGTCAGCCACTGAGCACCAACAAGATCTATAAAATCTGCGCCTGCGAGCGAGACGGCGATCCCGATGACATACTTTGCCGGTTTAAGGGAGTGCTGGAGACCGAAAACACAGTCTTCACCCTCCACGATGCGATGAAGAATTACCTGGCCGCAAACTCGCCCGTCACGCCTACTCCTCCCCAATCTGCCCTTGCGCTCGATGCCCCGGCGACTTTGCTCACTCAGGTCAGTGGTGTGGATTATGAGTTTAGATAAAGTTGATTTGTATTACTTCACCTCTTCTTACAATTTAAATTGGGCAATTGGGGATAATCGGTTTCTCCTCTTTTGCACCGAGTAAGAATCCAACCTCATTCCTTTACTGCCGATTTCTGCCTAGTTTAGCTTCTCCAAGATCTATCATAGAAAGCCCTGAAGCAATGCGTCAAAATCTTCTATCTATCGGTGTTTCCCTAGCTATCCTCTGTGCCTTTTCCTGCAGCCCAAAAGCCACTTTTCGCATCATCGACAAGCCCATCACTTGGAATGCCGAGCGAGAGCAACTTTCCCTCCAATACCTCAAAGACCGGCATGGCTTGGACCAGACGACAGCGACGATCGACCCCCAAATGGTCGTGGTTCACTGGACAGCGATCGACAACATTGAGGTGACCTTTGATGTATTCAACCCTCCGCTTTTGGGTGGCCGTGCAGACCTGACCGGTGCCAGCAACCTGAACGTCTCCAGCCAGTTTCTCGTCGACCGGGACGGAACTATTTTTAGACTTTTGCCGGACACCACCTTTGCTCGGCACGTGATTGGCTTGAACTATCTGGCCATCGGCATAGAAAACATCGGCAGCGATGCCATGCCCCTGACCAAAGCCCAACTTGAAGCCAATGAACAGCTCATCCGCTATCTCAAAAGAAAATACCCCATCGACTATGTGATCGGCCACCACGAATACCAAAACTTTCAGGTGACGGACCTTTGGAAAGAAGCCGATCCAAACTATCGGACCGTAAAGACCGATCCGGGGGACAAATTCATGAACCAACTGAGAAAAAATCTAAGTGACCTCAACCTCAAACCCCTACCCAAGCTCTAACCTTGGTCTGTGAGGACACAGACCAAGGTTTCTAAAGTTTAGCCAGAAATAGCCCTTTAACCCAAATCCCATATCCAAGCTTTAAGCCTCCTATGCGTTTCCAATTCCAGTTTTCCATTTGGATCATTTGTTCAGTCCTCTTTTTCGCCTCCTGTAAATCCCAAAAACCAGTCACTCCACAAAAGCCGACTCCTCAACAGCCAACCACCACACCTACACCTCCTTCAACCTCTGCTCCAAAAACAGCCGAAACTCTTCCGCCCAAAACCAATCAGCCAGCGATAGCACTGAAGCCTTTGAGCTATCAAATGCCGGACATTCCTCGTGAGTTTCGCGGAGTTTGGATTGCTACGGTCGCAAATATTGATTGGCCGCTTTCTGCCACTGACCCTTGGGAAAAGCAAAAACTGGAGTTCACCAGACTCTTGGACTATTACAAAAAGAACAACTTCAACGCCGTCATAGTCCAAGTGCGGACTGCAGGCGATGCTTTTTACCCAAGCAATCTGGCTCCCTGGTCTAAATACTTGACGGGAAAGCAGGGAAGAGCACCTGCCACCTCCGAAAATCCCCTGACCTGGATGATCAAAGAGACACACGACCGCGGGTTGGAATTCCACGCCTGGCTCAATCCCTACCGCGCCACGATGACCCTCGAAACGAGTGAACTGAGTCCCGAGCACGACTACAACAAACACCGCAACTGGATGCTGAAATACGGCAGCAAATGGTACTATGACCCGGCGCTTCCAGAAGTGAAAGCCCACCTACTCGCAGTGATTTCGGAGATCGTGGACAATTACGACATCGATGCGATTCACTTTGACGACTATTTTTACCCCTACCGAGAGCCGAAGCTGGAGTTTCCCGACAAGGCTTCGTATGACAGATACAAAAAGCCGGGGCAAAGCCGGGACGACTGGAGAAGACAAAACGTTAACGATTTGATCTTTGCCCTAAACCAGACAATCAAAACTCGTAAGCCTTGGGTACAGTTTGGTATTTCGCCTTTTGGAGTCTGGAGAAATCAAAGCAAAGACCCCAAGGGCTCCCCCACCCAGGCAGGTCAAACGAACTACGACGACCTTTTCGCAGATGTTCTGCTTTGGATGAAAAATGACTGGATCGATTACCTCGTTCCCCAGCTCTACTGGAGCATGGAGCATCGCTTGGCCTCCTACCGAAAGCTCGCCGACTGGTGGTCCAACAACAGCTACGGCACCAACGTCTACATCGGCAACGGGCCCTACAAGATCCGGGATGATTCGGACGCTGCCTGGAAGAACCCAGCCGAGCTCAACACCCAAATCAACTATGCCCGAACCTTGCCTCAGATCCACGGAAATGCCTTTTTCTCTGCCAAATCTCTTTATGTAAAAAATAATGACATCGCTGATCTACTGCGAAAGGAAGTCTACAACGAGCCAACCCTTCCTCCTTCCTTCGAACCCAAAACCCCTGCGGTGATCGAGATCCCGGTAGTCTTTGACGTAAAAACCAATGCGCAAAACACGCAGATCAGCCTCGAAAAACCTGTCGACCCAGCCATCCGCTACGCGATGGTACAGGGAGGAAACGACCTGACTACTTTGCAGGATCAGACCATCCACACCGCTTGGGTAGGCGGATCAAGAGTGCGATATTTAGAAGTGCCGAGTCTGAATACAGACTATCTAGCCATTCGCTGGATCGATCACTACGGCAGAATTGTCCAAACTCAGGTTTTCCAAACCCCAAAAACCACCCGCCCATGAAAGACATGCTCGTTCGCCTGACGGAGCTTCCAGACACCTCAGCACTGGAAAAAAAGCTTCTGGAAAAAGAAAAAACGGTGTTTCGCAAAGCAATCGCACCTGAAAAACACCTCGTCAGCGAATGGGTCATGGAGCAATTTGGAGACTACTGGAAGTCCGAAGTGGAAGTGGCTTTTGGCCGTCAGCCGGTTTCTATCTGGCTTGCGCAAAGGGGGAATCAGATCTTGGGTTTCGCCTGCTACGAAAGCACCGCCAAAAACTTTTTTGGTCCCACCGGCACCTTGGAGTCTGAGCGGGGAAAAGGCATCGGCAAGGTTCTGTTGGTGAAATCTCTTCTTTCCCTCCGGGAAATGGGCTACGCCTATGCGATCATCGGCGGAGTCGGACCAGCGGAATTTTACGAAAAAGCGGTGGGTGCCAAAACCATCGAAGGATCCGAAGTCAGCATTTATCAAAATCTACTGAGAAAACCATGACCCAAAACAAGTCCAAAAATCCCTGGTTTTGGGTTCCATCCCTCTATCTCACCGAGTCCGTCCCCTACGTCATCATCATCACAGTATCCGTGATCATGTACAAAAAGCTCGGCGTATCCAATGCCGACATCGGACTCTACACCTCGTTTTTATATCTGCCGTGGGTGATCAAACCGATCTGGAGCCCGATCCTGGAGCTTTTCGGAAACAAGAAAAAATGGTTTCTCAGCATGCAGCTGATTCTTTCCCTTGTTTTTTTGGGAGTAGGATTTACGACCGGATTGGATCAGTTCTTTATCATCACCCTGGCCTTTTTCTGGATGGGCGCATTTGCTTCCGCCACCAACGATATTGCCTCTGACGGCTTGTATCTGATCGCTTTGAAACCCGCACAGCAAAGCTTTTTCGTGGGAATGCGAAGTACATTCTACCGGGTTGGGATGATCACTGGCCAGGGATTGATTGTGATTTTGGCTGGATATCTGGAGGAAAAGTTCGGCGATCCGGCCCAAGCATGGTCTTGGACGATGATCGGCGTGTCGGCATTGATGCTGATATTGACTGGCATCAACTATCTCACGACTCCGACTGTTTTGGAAGAGCGATCAAAGCCTGAAGATCAACCGAAATTCGGGAAGATCTTTGCTACCTTTTTCACCAAGAAAAACATCGGGCTTTCCTTAGGCTTCGTGCTTTTATATCGACTTGGAGAGTCTCAATTGGTAAAGATGGCCTCTCCTTTTTTCCTTGACGAAAGAGTGGATGGAGGATTAGGATTGAGCACGACCGAGGTCGGATTTATCTACGGAACGGTTGGCGTGATTGCCCTGCTGACAGGTGGAATTCTCGGAGGAATCGCCATTTCAAGACATGGACTTGGAAGGTGGATGATGCCGATGGCTTTTGCGATCAATGCTCCAAATATTGGTTATATCTTTCTTTCCTGGCTGCAGCCCGAGCGCATCAGTTTTGCGATGACCGTGGTCGTGATAGAGCAGTTTGGCTACGGCTTTGGCTTTGCTGCATACATGATTTTCTTGATTTTCCTGGCGGAGGGAGCTTTCAAAACCGCACACTATGCGCTGGCAACCGGCTTTATGGCTATGGGCATGATGCTGCCGGGAATGCTCAGCGGCTACATGCAGGAGTGGCTCGGCTATCCCGGATTCTTCGTCTGGGTGGTGATCGCCACCATTCCCGGTTTCCTGATGGCCTACTTGGCGAAGTATCCGAGGGATTTTGGGAAGAAGACGGAAGCTTAATTTGATTCCCGAAAACTTCGACATTCGATATTCAGCGTTCGATATTCGATGTTGAAAAATTTACGATTTACGAGGGGGTGAACCGTCACTCCGAGTGAGGCACGATCGACGCAGTCTCCTGTTTAAAACTTGGCACAATGAGTTTGCTTCGGGGCTTCAATCCCACAAATGCCGTAGGCATGAACCATAGTCTAGCCAGCCATTTTAAGGACTGGACTCCAAAGAATCATAACGATATAAAAATGCCGTAGGCATGGCCGATTCCGATTGTTCAGGCAAGCAGTCTCCAAATCACAAACCTGCTCCTAACGATGAGATTGCTTCGGGGCCGAACCCCGAAAATTCAATTTTAACTTAGTTTAATCGCCCCTCGCAATGAGGAAACTGGCTCTGCGAGTGAGGCACGAGCAGCCTGTCCCGATTATTTCGGGAAAGCAATCTCCTGATAAACCCTGCCACCTGGTAAATGTCTGGGCCAAAATGCCGTAGGCATGAAGCATTATCTAGCCAGCCATTTTAATGGCTGGACTCCAAAGAGTCAAAACGTTTCAAAAATGCCGTAGGCATGGCCGATTACGATTATTCAGGAAAGCAGTCACCAAATCAAAACCTGCTCCTAACGATGAGATTGTTTCGGGGCCGCACCCCGAAAATTCAATTTTAGCTTAGTTTAAACGCCCCTCGCCATGACGTTAAGTCCTCGGAGCCTCGACGCAATCTTCCAATTTTGCTATCTTTCAATCTTCCAATCCAGCAATGAACAAATCCCAAAAAATCGCCCAATCCTTCTCCCCTGCTGCATTTATCCATGACACGGAGGAAAACCACCAAGCCATCGAGCACCTCATCCTCGAGCAGGAAATCGGAGGATTGACCTTTTTTCATAGCCGGCATTCAGCTGCGGCCAACTTCGAAAAGCGGGCGGAGGCACTGGAGACTGACGGCACTTTTGAAAAAATCATCGGCCTGATCAACCGCTACCAGGTACTTTCCAAAATTCCACTTTTGATCAGCATCGATGGGGAATACGGCCTGGCGATGCGGATCGAAAACACGCCGCAATACCCCTTTGCAATTACCCTCGGAGCAATACAAACCGATGCAGAATCTCTTGTCGAAGAAGTTGGCTTCCGCATGGGAGTCGACATGAAGCGCTCCGGTATCCATCTCAATCTCGCGCCCTGCGCCGATGTCAACACCAATCCCGACAACCCAGTGATCGGCTATCGCTCGTTTGGAAACCAAGTCGATCAAGTAGCCAAACTTGCTTTTGCTGCCTATTCCGGACTGAAAAAAGCCGGGATTGGCGCTTGCCTGAAGCATTTCCCGGGGCATGGAGATACGGCAGTGGACTCGCATTTGGGTTTGCCGATCCTGAACAAGACCAAAGCTGAACTCGAAGCCGAAGAGCTGCTCCCCTTCCAATACGGAATCGACCGAGGCGTAGAGATGATCATGGTGGGGCATTTGGCGGTACCTGCTCTGACGGGAGGAAAGGAAATCCCAGCCAGCATCAGCCGGGAACTGATCACGGATCTGCTCAAGGGAAAGATGGGCTTCCAAGGCTTGGTGATTTCCGATGCTTTGAATATGAAAGCCGTGGCCAACCTTTTTCCCGAACCTGGCGAACTCGAGTGGAAGGCCTTCCATGCAGGAAATGACATCCTTTGTTTTTCAGATCAGGTCAAAGCAGGCATTCAAAAAATAGCGGAACGGGCCACGGAGGAAGAAGTTGACCTTGTATTCCAGAAGATCATGGGACTCAAAACGCGCTTGGGCGTCATAGAGGCCAAGAAAGTAGAGTCCCCTACCTTCGACTGGGAAAGCCATTCCAAGCTCCAGGCTGAACTGGCCGAAAATTATGTCTCAGTGATCTCCGGAACGATCAATCCAAAAGAAATTCATAGCCTGGCCCAAGCCGGGAAACTGGGCTATCGGGAGTTTTTCAGTTCGGGAAAAAGCCATTTCGCTGAGCGGTTGGAGTTGCCTTTTGTATCTATTGAACAATCCGAAAAAGTCATTCTGGCCGTATTTGTTCCCAGTCATAAGCCCCTGAACCAATTCGGCATGGATCTGGAAACCCTAGCCGAAATCCAAAGGCTTGCCCAAAGCAAAACTTGCATCTTGGTTCACTTCGGAAATCCCTTGGCGCTAAAACATCTGGGGAATCTGGAAAATTTTGAGGCGGTGATCTGTGGGTATCAGGGATTTGAGGAGGCGCAGAAGGTTGCTACAAGTTTTTTGGTTTAAAAGTCGAAAACTCAAAAAAATAGGATATTTTCCTGTCAAATAAGCGCCAGAAAAACGAACCCTTTATGGCGCTTAGCATCCCAATTCAGGATCAAAAGCGCCATTTTGTGGCGCAAATAAATAAGATATTGGCGAGTGTATCCGACCTCACCGACAGAAATATTAAATGAAGAAATACACGGCAAACTACACATATACTAATCCGAATTTTGTAATTCAGAACCTCGTAACAAATCAGTCAAACGCTGACTTGTTGCCAATTTTGTATGTTGTAAAAAACATTTTGCAACGTGGTTTACCGACAACTCTCTCAAAATATCTACAATCCGAATTAGGCGAAATTCATAAACTCGAAAACTTTGAAGAACGTTTTTTGTTTGCAACAAACCAAACTCCTATTTGGAACGACACAATAAAAGGCGACACAGAAGACAATTATTATCCAGCAAAAGACTTTTTCGAAAGAATTATTCCAAATGAATTCGGAGAATATTCTTTTATTCAATCGTTGCTAATTCCCGAAATTCAAATCAATGAAATTATTGGCGAAGACAATAAAAACTTCATCAACCAACAAGTAGATTTCTATTTACCACAATCCAAACTTGTAATTGAAATTGACGGACAACAACACAAATTGGATGAAGTTACCAGAGTTACTGACAGCACAAGAGATAACTTTTTATCCAACAAAGGAATTACAACAATAAGAATTGATACAAGAGAATTGCAAAATGGTTCGTATGTTTCGAAAGTTGAAACCATTTTAAATCATCTTGAGAGATTTAAAAAACTTCTATCCTACTACAAAAATGCATGTAAGAAAATAGAAGAATACCAAATGAGCGAAGAAGAAATTAAAACGAAATTATTGCCTACGGCAATAATCCGTTTTCAAGTTTTGCTCATTGAGTTGCTTACTCACAAGTATTTGACATTTGATGAAGATTGGAATTTCAACATTTTAACTCACGAAAATTTACCGGATTTTGCGGAATTGGCTATAAACGATTTGCTTATTTGGATTGATAAACTTTGGCAACTTAAAAACAAACAAGAACTCAAAAAGCCAAATTTCAACATTGTAATTACGACTGACAAAACGAAATTTCAGCCAACAACAAAAGCAATAAATATTGACTTTTCACTATTCAAGCGTTACACAGACGAAAACAAAATCAGCGAAGATGTAATTTTTGTTCGCACAGATTATTTTGACATTGTAAAAGACAAAAACTATTTCAGAGTTAGTACAACCGAACCAATTAATTACAACATCACGGACGAAGACAAAACTAATTTGGAGTTTTTCCTTGATAACATTTTTGACAAGTCAAATTTTCGAGAAGGACAATTTCCAATTGTTTCAAATGTATTGAATAGAAAAGATACAATTGGACTTTTGCCAACAGGTGGCGGAAAATCTTTGTGTTATCAACTTCCTTGTTTGCTTCAACCAAGTATAAATTTTGTGGTCTGCCCCATCAAATCTTTGATGTACGACCAAAATGATAATTTGGTAAAAACTCTTGTAACCAATGTAAGTTTTATTACAAGCGATTTAGAAGCAGACGAAAGACGAGTTATTGAAAGAAACTTTGAGCAAGGACGATATTTATTTGTTTGGATTTCGCCCGAAAAATTTCAAATTCCATCATTTAGAGAAAAGATAAGTGCGATTGTCGCTAATTTTTCAATCGCTTATGCAGTTATAGATGAAGTTCATTGTCTTTCAGAATGGGGACACGATTTCAGAACTTCGTATTTGAATTTAGCCAAAACCATTGACAAATTAAGCCCCAAAGATGAAAATGGTGCAGGGAAAATTAAGTTTATTGGCTTAACGGCAACAGCTTCTGTTAAAGTTATGACAGATATAAAAATAGAGTTTTCAAGACAGAAACAGAGATTAGAAGATGAAAATATAAAATCGCTTTTAGATTACAGCCGTAAAGAATTACAATTTGAAGTAATCAATGATAACGGAAACAAAAGTCAAAAGATAAAAGAACTTCTTGAAGAGCTTAAAGACAATGAGAGTTTTACAGAAAACGAAGAAAAAGTAGGGTTGGTGTTTACACCAAATGTAAATGGAGCTTATGGTTGTTATCAAGTTTCAAATACATTAAATGCCATTTATCAGGATAAAGTAAGTTGGTTTTCAGGAGACATTCCTAAACGTGATGTTTTAGACCAAAACACAGGACGAAAAATTGGCACAGAACCAGTAATGGCAAGAGATGAATTTAATAAATTCAAACAGCGAGTTCAAAAAGATTTCAAAGAAAATAAATATCAATTGTTAGTTGCTACAAAAGCCTTTGGAATGGGTATTGACAAACAAAACATCCATTATACTTTCCATTACGGTTTACCAAGTTCGGTTGAAGCATTGTATCAAGAAGCAGGAAGAGCTGGACGTTGGGACAAACGAAAAGCAGAAAATAAAAATAAGATAGGGAAATGTTACGTTTTACATTCGCCTGAAACTCACGACCAAGAAAGAGTTAAACGACTTTTTGACAAAGACACAACATTTGCCGAAATAAAAAGTATTAGTGATGAAGTCGGATTTGGAGGTAGAGATATTTTCAAACAAGTTTTCTTATTTGTTCAAGGGCAAAACGATATAGAAAAAGATTTTGAAATCATTTTAGGCGTAATCAGAAACTACTTTCGAGAAAACTCAAAACTTCGAATATTTTGGAATGATGCTTATTCAAAATTGAAAATCAATAGCGACACATTACAAAAAGCAATTTATCGTTTAAGTCTTTTAGGAATTGTTTCCGATTGGACAACGAATTTCATTGACCATTTTGAAGTTCAGTTCAAAACTCTTGACGAAAACCACATTATAAAAAGTGTTTCGGATTATATTACGAAGTATGAACCAAACACAGATGTAAAAATAGATTTAGAGAAAATTCCTCAAAATTCAATTTTAGAAAAATCAGTTTGGTATTTACTGAATTGGACTTTTGAGAATATAGCTTATGGTCGTAAGCAATCTTTAAAAACACTTTCGGATTGGTGTTCAGAATTTGAAGACAGCGAAAGTTTTAAACAGCGGATTGATAGCTATTTCATTTTTTCTGAAACAACTTTTGTGCTTCAACATATTGCAGAAAACCCAAAAGAATATGAAAAATGGTTTGAAGTCTTGACGACTAATAACCAATTTCCAAACAAAATAGAGTTCGAGAAACTGAAAGACAGCATAAGCCGTTTTTTAGAGAGTTACCGTAATAATGTTGGGCTAAATTTTTTAAGTGGTTTTGTTCGTTTAGCGTTGAATGATTATGAAGATAGTGACGGAAAAGAACGCTTTGAAAGTGCATTATCAAGTATCAAACAAACTTTTACAGAAGAAGAACAAAGCGATTTTTTATATCGTTTGAAAGTTTTAGGAAAACATTTGACCGAAGAACAAAAAATGGAATTGAGCCAATCCATTTCAGAATATTACCCTGAAATGTTGGAAGAACTCGCAGAATATTACGATTTGGCATATTTGCTAAATGATGTTTATTCTCAAAAATTACAAGAACTAAAAAAACTTAATAAGAAATTTTATGAGCAACTTGCAGAAATTTAATGAAACACTTGAAGAGTTCAACCAAGAAGTTGGACAACTTAAAGACGTTTCGGGTGCTTACAAAAAGTTACAGCATTTAACTGATACCTATAACGTAATAAGCAAGCAGTTTGATGAAAACAGCAAAACGCTTGACAAAATAAATGAACTTCAAAAAGCACAGCAAGAAAAAGTTGCCCAAAGTTTAATAGAACTTGAAAATTCTAACAAACAGGATAAAACCGAGCTTGCAAAACTTGTTGAAGAGAAAACCGACGAAATCCGAAAAGAAAATAAGGAATTCTACAAAGACCTTGAAAGCACAATCAAAATAAAGCTTGACGAAAATAAATCGGAAATAAAACAAATAATTGAAAATGAGCGAAACCAAATCAAACAAATTTTTGAAATTGAGTTTGCTAAAAACACGAAAGAATTAAAACAAGTCATTGAAGCAGAAAACAAGACAATAAAAATTTCTGTTTGGGTAATTGGGGGACTGACTTTAATAATGAGTATTTTAACAGTAATAAAACTATGGACATAACTCCTGACAAAAACGCCAGCCGATAGTCGAGTAGGTAAAGGGGAATTCCACCCCTAAACCTCTCACAGAACCGTACGTGAACCTCTCGATTCATACGTCTCTTATTATGCAGTCGGTATTAGTCTATCAGACTAACTTGTAACCCAATTCCCAACGATAGAACAGGTTTGGAGATGAAACCATCTCCGCTTTTCTATTTGTCAGGAATTTGCAATTACTCTAGCCAAGCCATATCCACCTAAAAAAGCGTACTCAATATGCAAGTCGAAAATCACTTCTCCGCTGGTTGAATTTGCAATTGCAACCTGACCAAACAAGCTGATTTTCAAATAACTAAAATTCCAAAATCTCGAAAACCCCCTTCCGCAATCTGGAAATTGCAATCTACATCTTCTCAGCTCCATTTTCTTGAGATTAGGTTCCTCTTCCCATAGTCGAACCGAAAACACATCCCATTTTTTTCATAAACCCCTCAGCTTTTTTACCTTCGGTAAATGACCAAAAGCAAAACCAAACACTTTTTTCAAATTGCAATGCCCCTGGCAGGAATCATCAGCCTGATTATCTTCCCTCCCTGGCTTCTGATCAAGGCTTGGCTCATGCCCTTACCCGATACCATTCAGGAGCAAGTCGACGAAGCTATTTCCTATGGAATCGAGGGGATGATCGTCTACGTAGATGAAGCACGCAAGGAACCGGCTCTGTACGCCGCAGGCTGGAAAAATCGGGAGAACAAAGTCCCCGCGGACGCACATTCGCTCTTTAAGATCGCCAGCATCAGCAAGCTCTACATCGCCGTCGCGGTCGCAAAGATGACCCACGCAAACCGACTTTCTCTGGACAAAAGTCTGGCCGAGTACCTCCCGGAATTTGCCGACCGGATAGAAAACTCCGAGCAGATCACCCTTCGGATGCTGGTGCAGCACCGAAGCGGAATCCCCAACTTCGTGGATCACCCGGACTTTCCCTGGGACAATCTTTACAAGAAAACCAGCGACACCTACCAGCTCGTCTTCGACCAGCCGGCCGACTTCGCTCCTGACAAGAAGTATCGCTACTCCAACACCAATTACCTCCTGATTGGGGATATCTTGGACAAGACTTTGGGCTATAGCCACCATCGCTATATCCGGGAGGAGATTTTGGTTCCACTGGGACTGAGTCATACCTACAGTCTGCTGAGCGAGGTGGATTTGGATGAGGTGATGAGCGGATACTCTGTCGGCTACGAGCCGGACATCAAGCCTAACGATTATATCATACCTGGCGGCTCCATGGTAGCCACAGCGGAGGATGTCGGGATCTTCCTAAGAGCCTTGAACGACGGTTCCCTCCTGACCGAGGAAGAGCAGGCGATCTACTCCTCCATCTACGAGTATGGGCATACCGGACTGCTACCCGGCTACCAAAGCCATGCATTTTACCATCCGGACATCGATGCCGTGGTGATCCAGTTTGTCAATACCAGCGGGGGTGTGATGTGGAACGTGTCGGAAATCTTTTACAATCGAATAGTCAAAATCCTGAAGAAACAAGAGTAGGCGATGACCTTCTTTGAGTTTGTAACCGAGGACCTTATCGCCTTTTCTTTAACCCAAAGGTCGCGTGTGGGATGACAGCACTTCCATTTCCAAGCGCAAAATCCCCTTCGATTCCCGGCGGATTGGGAGAAAGCAAATTTTAAAAACAACCAAGCATGACTCCAAGAATTGAAAAACTGAACGAGAAAAAATTGATAGGCACACCGCTGAGAATGAGCCTATCCCAAAACAGAACCGGCGAACTATGGGGGAGCTTTATGCCGCGAAAACGGGAGATTGAAAACCGGCTGACAAACGAGATGATTTCGCTGCAATTGTATCAACCAAGCCATTTTATCAATTTTGACCCGGAAAACGAATTCGAAAAATGGGCCGCTGTCGAAGTATCCGATCTTGAGAATGTACCGAGCGGAATGGAAGCGTTCAATTTGACCGGAGGGCTTTATGCTGTATTTGAATACAAGGGATCGAGCAGCGACACCGGCATTTTTCAATACATCTTCGGAACCTGGCTACCCCATTCAGACTATGATCTGGATGACAGACCACATTTTGAGGTTTTGGGAGCGAAATACAAAAACAACGATCCGACATCTGAGGAAGAAATCTGGATCCCCATACGATCCAAGAACGTCTAAGTTAGCCCCCATATATAGAGTTTGTCCCGGTCTTTCTCCCCCTCTGATTTTCACTAAAAAATTGAAAGCAAACAAAGGCTTTAGAGATATGCAGAACGCTTCCGCTAAAGTCTTTGTTAGCCGATAGAGCGAAAATCAAAAGCGATTAACGCCGTTTCATCATATATGACGAGCAAACCAACCACCTTTACCATGAAGAGCAGAAGAAGTTTTTTGAAAAAATCAATTCCTCTAACCGCCTTACCACTCATTCCAATGTCATTGTCAGCCGAAAATCAGCAAAATAACCGTGCTGCCGAAGTCAACACAACAAGACCAAAAGTGATCTTCTTTGACGTAAACGAAACACTGCTGGACCTAAACCCCTTAAAGCAGTCGGTTGTAAAAATACTGGGAGGCAAGAAGGAGCTGGGAACACTTTGGTTCACGACAATGCTCCAGTATTCGCTTGTGGCCACGGTATCCAATAAATACTATGATTTCGGCCAAATCGGAGCATCGTCCCTTATCATGGTCGCCAATAACAACGGAATCACATTGAGTGATGACGAAGCAAGGAGTGCTGTCAAACCAATTCTTTCGCTCCAGCCACATCCTGAAGTAAAAGAGGCATTGGAATTATTGAAGCAAAACAATTACAAACTCATATCATTTACGAATTCATCAAATAAAGCCGTGGAGCAGCAGTTAGATTTTGCAGGAATTGCCAGCTATTTTGATGGCAGCATCAGCGTCGAAGATTACGGAAAGTATAAACCCGATACAGAAGTTTATCATTGGGCGGCACGGAAAATGCAACAGGAAAACAAGGATTGCTTACTGGTCGCAGCCCATGGTTGGGATATCGCAGGCGCGCTTTGGGCAGGCTGGCAGGGAGCATTTATCGCCAGGCCAGGACAACAGTTGTTCCCTTTGGCTCCGCTTCCTCAAATCAACCAGCCAAACCTCCTTGATCTAGCGAAACAGCTGATATCGCCTTAAAATCCGCTTGTTTCACTTCAAAATCTCTCGTTTGCAACCTCGATATCCTATCAAGGGGTTTTCAATCCAAGATTGCATGAACCGGAACATGAAAACTGGAGATTTTATCGGCCTATTTTCACAAATTAGAGTTACAAACCCTGTGAGAACCTCCAAATTGCAAATTTAGAGTAGCACAGGATTTCGAAGCAGAATCGATAATTTGAAAGCTTAACGAAAAAACCGATGAAACCCACAGACACGCACAACCAACGGATGGCGAGCATGACCTTTTCCTCGGTCTATCCACACTACGTCACCAAAGTGGAAAAGAAAGGCCGAACCAAGGCTGAGCTGCATCAGGTCATCACGTGGCTGACGGGCTTCGATGATCAGAAGATTCAAGCGCTGATAGACGAAAAAGTGACTTTCGAATCCTTCTTTGCGCAAGCAACGCTCCATCCGAATGCTCCTCTCATCACCGGCATGATCTGTGGGTATCGGATCGAGGATATCGAGAATCCCCTGACTCAGCAAGTTCGGTACCTGGACAAGCTGGTGGACGAGCTGGCCAAGGGGAGGAAGATGGAGAAGATCCTGCGCTCCTAGACGACACTTCCCAAGGGATTTTTAGACCCCTCGAGGAGCGGCTCCTACCCTGCAAGGGCTTTGAGTCCCTTGGAGGGTTTTCATTTCCCAAAAAAAGTAAGTTCCAGAAAAAACTTTGGGGGCAGAAGCCTCCAAGTTTGCATCCGGTCTTTTTCCCTAGAGCGTCTGAGACAAAAAAACCAAATCACACATGAAACGTTTCCTCGGGGCATTTTTAGTGCTTTTTCAACTAAGCCTCGCTTGGGGACAGACTTCTTTGGAAAAAATCATGCTGAAGCCGGGGCGATATCCGGTCGGGTTTAATCACTATCTGGCTCATGACAGCACGAGAAGCTATCAAAGGATCTACGATTGGAACAATCAAAGTATTCCAAGACCCATCCCTATAAGCATTTGGTATCCTTCGGTGGATCCCCCGGCCGACACAGAACCGCTAAAAGTGGTAGACTACATGCAAATCCTCAAAGAAGAAGAGGAATGGGAACACCTCCCCGACGAGCAGATTTTGAACTGGTTTTACTATGCGAATACACCCGCCAACCAGTCTCATCTCGAAGAAAATGTAACAGCCTTTCGGAATCTAAACCCGGCAAGAGGCAAGTTTCCTGTCGTCGTCTATGCGCCAAGCTACGAGGCATCTTCAATCGAGAATTTTGCCATCTGCGAGTATTTGGCCAGCCATGGATATCTGGTGATTGCCAGCCCAAGCAGAGGAGCCGACACCCGTTTTTTTGAGGGAGGGACAGGGAAAGATCTGGAAACCCAGGCGCGGGATATTGAGTTTTTGGTGAAGGAAATAGCTGGTTACCCGAATGCCAATCTTGAGAAAATCGCAACGGTGGGATTTAGTTTTGGAGGACTGTCGAATGTGCTTTCGCAAGTCCGTAATGAACAGATCAAAGCCATTGTCAGCTTGGATGGAAGTATCAAATACCAATACCCCACACTGAAGAAGTCGCCTTTCTTTGACATCAACCAAGTAAATGTGCCATTTATCCACATGGCCCAAAAAGAAATCCCGGAACAGGTCATCGAAGAGGACAAGTTGGACTCGACGCTGGATCAGTTTGAGTTTTATGACAGTCTAAAATACAGCGATGCCTATCAGTTACAGTTCCATAACCTGACTCACGGGCATTTCAGCACGCTTGGTGTTCTCTTTCAAGAGCGGGACAAAAGACAGGACAAGACCGATTCAGAAATTATGGAATCGTATCGTTGGGCATGTGTCTATGCGCTCAACTTTCTGAATGCTTACCTAAAACAAGATTCAAAAGCATTGGTATTTCTGGAAAATCAATCCCACCAAAACGGTGTCAATAGTGGCTTGATCTCGGCAACTAGAAAGAATGCGCAAAAGCCAATCTTCACTTTTCAGGATTTCAACGAGCTGGCCGCAAAGCAAGACTACCAAAACCTAAAGGAGCTCTATGTCCAGACGAAGAAAAACCATCCGTCCTTGAAACTTCCGGAGGGAAATCTGAATAATCTTGGTTTGCAACTCGTCTTTAACCCAAAGACTTCTCAAAAGGGAATCAAGGTTTTCTTGCTCGCTACGGATATCTATCCCAATTCAGCTAACCTCTTCGACAGTCTAGCTGAAGGCTATTTGTTCTTGGATGATCAGGCAAATGCGAAAGCAAATTTTGAGAAATCGCTGAAGTTGGATAGTGGAAACCAAAACGCAATAAATCGACTTCAACAGCTCAGCGGCAACGGTCCGATCCGCTAGAAATAGAAAGTCACACCTTATCTTCCCGATTCGAGAAAAGTGGAACATGACTGAATTGGCAATTCGTTTCCTTTCTCTAAAGCAAGTGTGCGATACCGTAGAAAATTAAAACTCCCCAAGGGATCTTGAACCCTTGGGGAGTGGCACTACACCACCCTCCAAGGGCTTCGAGTCCCTTGGAGGGTTTCTTTTGAAGATCAAACTAGATTTTAAGCTACGGCCCCATGAAAGGTCATAAGTGATTGGATTGATCCGGATTAAAAGTATATTCCCTTAAACATTTTTCACTATGACCGGCAGTCGGATCCCGTTTGAAGAGGGAGCTTTTTACCATGTCTGGACGCATGCAAACGGCACCGAAAATCTATTTCGAGAGGATGAAAATTACAGATTTTTCCTGTCCAAATATTCCCTCCATATTTCCCCAATGGCCAAGACTTTTGCCTATTGTTTGATGCCCAATCATTTTCACTTCATGATTCAAGTGCGGGAAAGTCCTGAAACCGAGTGCGGAAAAGCTTTTGGGAATCTATTAAACTCCTATTCCCAAGCCTTCAACAAAAAGTATGGGAGAAAAGGAAGCTTGTTTATCCAAAATCTAAATCGCAGAAAGATAGAATCGGATTCCTATTACAGCAGATGCGTCACCTACATCCATCAAAATCCCAGTCACCATGGTTTCGTCAAGGATTTCAAAGAATGGAAACACAGTTCCTGGAAAGCTCTGGTGTCCGAAAAGCCTACTAACCTGGAACGTCAATCGGTCTTGGAATGGTTTGGCGGAATCTTAGGAATAGCCGCCGCTCATGAAATAGAGCATGATCCTGAGAATGAATGGCTTTTTGGAAAATAGTTACTCAATCTCAACTCGGTATGAGCCAAACTCCCAAGGGATCTGTATAAGTTTCAAGCTAAGCTAAACTCCCCAAGGGGTTTTGAACCCTTGGGGAGTGGCGCCCACACCACCCTCCAAGGGCTTCGAGTCCCTTGGAGGGTTTTCTTTCGGGGACAAAAATGGGTTTACTGGCAAAATGCTCGAGGAACAAAACTAGCTTCCAAAGGAGAAATCCGGTTCTCTCCTCTCCGATGTCTTCTAAGATACCACCAGCTCAAACCAAAATTCCCCAAGGGGTCTGTATAAGTTTCAAGCTAAACTCCCCAAGGGGTTTTGAACACTTGGGGAGTATCGGAGATTACTTCTCCACCGAAAATCTATACTCAATAGTATGCTCGTATTTTTCTCCTGGATTCAGGATCGGACTGGGAAAGTTGTCATGATTGATGGCGTCGGGCCAGTTTTGGGACTCCAGACAAAAACCCCAGTGCTTATCATAGGTCTTGCCATCCGCTCCCGAAAAATCCTTCACAAAATTCGCGGTGTAGAACTGCACCCCGACATTGTCTGAATACATGTCCATCACGCGGCCGCTTTCGGCATGACGAACTTTCGCAAAGTGTTTCATTTCATCTGACTTCTCTGTTTTCATCACTAGGTTGTGGTCAAATCCACCGCCGTTGGCGACGATCTGATCGGCTAGGATCTTGGGACTGCGAAAGTCAAAAGGGGTTCCGGTCACGTCTTTGATCTCTCCAGTTGGGATCAAACCGGCATCCACAGGCGTATAGGCATCCGCCCAAAACTGAAACTCATGGTCCTGCACGTCGCGCTTCATCCCGCCCAAGTTGAAGTAGGTATGATTGGTCAGGTTGACAATCGTCTTCTTGTCCGTAGTCGATTCAAAGCGAATTCTCAGCGTATTGTCCAGTGTAAGCTCCATCCAAAGGGTAGTAGAAAGCGTGCCGGGATAGCCTTCTTCCCCATCCATGCTGAGATAGGTCATCTTCACGCCCACCGTCGAGTCATTGGTGTAGGTTTCCGGAGTCCAGACTTTCTTGTTAAAGCCAACCAAACCGCCATGGAGGTGATTTTCGCCATTGTTTGTGGCGAGCTCATAGGTTTTGCCATCCAGTTCAAACTTCCCTTTGGCAATCCTGTTGGCGATGCGACCGGCAGTAGCTCCAAAAAACGGGTTTGGCTTGGTCAAAAATTCCTCGACCGTATCAAAAGTCAGGGTCACATTTTCCAGTTTACCGGTTTTGTCTGGAGCGATAATTTTGGAGATTAGTCCTCCGTAGTTGGACAGCTCCACTTGCATGGTTCCGTTGTCGAGAATGTAACGGAAGATCGACTGACTGTCGTGTTCAGCCACTTTTTCAGCTTTGATCATTAGATTGATGTCTTCATGAATAGGTTCTTGGGTTTGTTTTGTTGAGCAGGCAAAGGCGCCTGAAAGTACGATAGCCAGGCCAAAAAGAGAAAGGTATTTCATGGTTTTTAGTTTGTAAGAATTGAAAATTACAAGATTTTAGGTTTGGGAAATTAGATTTGACAACTTCCCTTTAAGCACCTGCCCGCAGTAGACAAGGATTTGGGGGTCATCGAATTTCGTGTTAGAAAATCGATAGAATGCTAATTTTCAAAAACCGGCGCGCGATTCTTCCAAGTCCTCGAAAATCGTAAATCTACTGTCTGCCATATTTTTTCCGGATCAGATCTAGCTGACGCTGAAGTTCATCCTGTTGGATAAACTTCCCCTGAATCATGATTGCCTGGGGTTTCTGCATCGTAGTCAGATCCTCCAAGGGATTCTTTTGCACCAAGACAAATTCTGCCGCAGCACCTGGCTTTAACACTCCCCATTCCCCGCTTTCTTCAAAATAGTCTGCGCAGTTGACCGATCCAGTTTTTAAAATCTCATAGTTGGACATTCCTGCCTCAGACATGGACGCGATCTCACGATGGATCGAAAATCCCGGCACGTTGAAAACCTGCGGCGAATCTGAGCTCATGATCATCGGCACATTGGCTTTGTGCAAATCCAAGAAAAGCTTCTGCCGAAAGTCTAAATAAGGCTTGACTTTAGTCTCTGCCAAGACCCCATCCGCTTCCAACTTGGTTTTGGTATTGAACCATTGGGTTACGAGCTGCCCCGGCAGGTAGACCATCTCCGGTTGCTGACGAAGTTCATGTGCGGGCTGGTAGCCAAAGTAGCGCTCAAAGAGCGTCAAGGTCGGAGCGATCCAGGTTTTATTCTCCAAGCATAGTTGGATCAATCCAGCCAGCTTGGTCTGGTCTACTTGACCGACCAGATTCATGTTAAATGGCCCAGAAACCGTCGGGTCTATCGTCGTTCCCTCGGGCAGCATCGCCTCCAAAAAGCCATCAATATGCTCCACGGAGCGGTAGCCGTTTGTCACCGAAGTCACCAAACCCACATCCAAAGAGACGTGGCCTCCATAAAAAATCCCAACCTTCTTAGCTTCGTCGGCTATGGCCAAAAACTTCGGTGTATCCAAGCCGGGATGAAGCTTCAAATGGTCGTAACCGGCAGCTTTCTGCACCCGCACCATCTGCCGACCGGCTTCGGGATCCGCCACGGACGACCCGTTGAGTGAAGGTCCTGAGACAAACATCCTCGGGCCAGGCACTTCGCTTTTTTCCACTTTCGCCTTTAATGTCAAATGCGACTCATGCCCTAGCATGCTGCGAATTCTCAAGACACCATTGGCGAGATAAAGCCACAACACATCCTCTTGAAACTCCGGCCCAAACTGGTCTGGATTGGGCAAATGGGCATGGAACTCTGCCAAGCCCGGAAAGACAAACCCTCCTTTACCATCAACCGCCTGAATCCCGCGCGCCGAAATATCTTTCTCAGGAGCGATCTCAAGGATCTTCCCATCCTTCACATAGATCGAGTGATCCTCCAGTATTTTGTCGTCCAGCATCGTGACCACATTGACGTGGTGGATGAGAAATTCTTGTGAAAACGTCGGTACAAAAAAAATGGCCGCAAAAGCCAGTGAGAGCAAAGTTTTATAGAGTTTCATAGTCCGGTTTGTTTGGGTTCGAAACATAATTTCGTTCTTTCCCTTTTTGAAACCAATCCGCAGGTGGATTTTATTGAAAGCAAGGTCAAAGCCATAAAGAGACGAAGACTCAAAGAACGCTAGTGCTGGTGTATCGCATCCTATATCTTTTTCTCGCTCTCGCAAAGGCGCAGAGAAGCAAAGGCTGAACTTTGCGGCTTTCCGGCTCTGCGAGAAAAAAGAATCGAAAACAAAAAAAGGCTGGATCGCTCCCAGCCCAATTATTTCATTCAAACAAATAGCGGACAACTACAACTCTACACTGATGTGAAGTTTGCCACCCAGCCCTTCTTCCACAATCTTCCTCAGTGTAGAAATACTAACATCGCTCACAGCCCGCTCTATCTTGGAAATGTAAATTCTATTCACTTTGTCCGTATGGGGGCTCGCAAAGGCGCAGAGATTCTGTGTTTAAGATCAAGAAGAAATAAGGATTTTCTTAAATTTCGTTACTCAAGTCGGCGTCAGCCAGACTGTG